>JAHHIL010000078.1 GCA_019358975.1 Trichocoleus desertorum ATA4-8-CV12 | reverse complement strand
GAAACAGTATTCCTGGTGTTCATGGCGCGGTGGAACCACACTGACCCATCTCGAACTCAGAGGTGAAACGCTGCAGCGGCGACGATACTTTGGGGGTAGCCCCACGGGACAATAGCTCGATGCCAGGGCAATACTAAGATAAAAAGAGCGCTAACTAGGCGCTAGAGGAGAGAGGAGTTTCTGAGGAAGCCCCTCTCTCCTCTTTTTTGTGTGCTTATCATGTTTGTGTCGTTATATCTGCTTTGGTCTAGGTATGAGACGAGCAGCAATAGCAATATAGGTTTTACGCGGTAGAACTATCTAGTCTCTAAGCAGTTCTACCAAAAGGCGTTTGACGCTAAGTTGCTTAAAAGTTTATGGTGGCATCGTTTATGGGAGATGCGACTGTGGATGTCATTTTGGAAAGAGCGAGAGAGTTAAAGCAAGCGTTAATCGAGTTTGCAATGGAAGCGGAAGGAGATTTGGCGACAGCACTGGAGTCGTATAGTGCTGAGCATCTACGCAGCCAACAGCCTGATATTAACCAGAGAAATTTGTGGCTAGATACGTTTCTTACAGAAGGTAAGGTTGGTGATAAAACTCCGCTTGATTTGTTTTTGGAGGGGCAAGCGGAACTGTCGGAGAGCGATCGCGCCCTACTTTTAAGTTGGCATTGTAGTTTTATTGGATTATTCGAAATTAAACAATCTCTTGCCGATGGGTTTGAGCTAATGAATTGGCTCACTGCTAAGTATTATGTGGTTAAGCCTAACAATGAAGCCACAAAACAAGAGATGTTTCGGTTCCAGTCAGGAGATGTTTTATTGACCCGGATTGCTCCTGTCACACAAACAGAGTGGATGTTTTCTGGGCCTTGCATTCCCATGGGGAAATTAGGCAAACCCAAGCTAGCTGTGGCGATCGGTAACTTTAAGCAAAACTATAAACATGCACTATATAGCGATGCGCCAGAATTATTAGAAGAATCTTGGCGATCGGTAGAACAATATCATCAAGATTTTCTAGACTTCTTTGGTAGTGATGAAGTCACGATGTCTGGATATGAACTCAGTAAGAAAATTGCTCAGATGCAGGAGAAGGTGACGCAGCAGCGTCTGGCTGATGCTGGTATCGATGATTCTAAATCTCTAGCTGAAATCGCGATGGAGGCAGGGGTAGACTCAGCTGAAATGGAGTTGGTAGCAGAGGCCGCAGGAGCAGACGCAAAGGCTGTAGCTAAGGTTCTGGAAAGTAAACAAGCTATGAAAATGGTAATGCCCAAGGTGGAACTACCTGCCGAACTGAAGAAAGCAGAAAAGGTGACTGTATTAGCTCATCCTCGCTGGGGCCAAATGTTTCTGCCAACTTACTATCGATTTGAGAGTTTGTTGATCGCGGATGATTCGAGTGTTGCTGAGAATGCAGAGAAGCTAGTGCGTCACTACTTAGAAAGCCCAGAGATTAATGCCTATGTCTGGTATCAGTTGGCAGAGAAGTATCCTGTGAAGTTGGAGAAGCTGCTGCAAGTAGTGTTACAGCGGCCAGACTTTCAACTAAGTCAAGATTTGCCTGGACTACTGCAAGAATTCAAAAAGCCAATTGAGCCTAATCTACCAGAGGTTGCGAGCGTACCAGTCCATTTACATAACCTTTTCCAGGAAGCGCTGGCCGAGGTGGGCCAGTCGAAGGCAAAGAGTAAAGGCAAAAAGAAATCGGGAAAGGGCTTTCAGTAATGCGATCGCTTGCGAGGGTGTAACCCTTATCGCCCAATCCCGATTTTAAGGGAATTGATGCAGATGAGTTAAACGTTGCTCGTTTGGCGTAAGGCTTCAATGATTTGTACATTCGCCTTCGGGAAGGGAAACTGATCAATTTCTGCTAAAGTCACCCAGCGCACTTCATCACATTCGATCGGTTGGGGGTCTCCGCTGACATGGCGACAATGATGCACATTTAAGGTGACACGGAAGTGAGTGTAGGCATGGTCAATGGTAATTAGGCGATCGCCTACCGCTACCTCAATGCCTAACTCTTCTCGAATTTCTCGCTGGATGCAGGCTTCTACAGTTTCTCCTGGCTCAACTTTGCCACCGGGAAATTCCCACAAGCCACCTAATAGTCCTTCTTGACGGCGGCGATCGATGAGGATTTGACCTTGGTCGTTCCAAATGACGGCGACACCGATCAACTTGTGAGGGAGAGGGGCGCGAGTTTCAGACATAGGTAGTTCAGATTGCAGATTAAATTGATAAGCTCGACAGTAAGCACTCCAAGGACAAATCAGACAAGCAGGATTTTGGGGAGTGCAAAGTGTAGCCCCTAAGTCCATCAATGCTTGATTAAAGTTTCTGGGCTGCTTTGGATCAAGAATCGTTTCGGAGAGTTGCCAGAGTTGTTTAGTCGCTTTCGAGGGGGGAACCTCTATTGCCGCTAAACGAGTCAGCACTCGCTTCACATTACCATCCAAAATAGCGACTACTTGATTAAAAGCTGCACTCAAAATTCCGCCAGCAGTAGTGCGGCCAATGCCAGGAAGCTGTAGAACAGCTATTAAGTCTTGGGGAAAGGTAGCGTCGTATTGCTCAACAATCACCTGAGCGGTACGGTGCAAGTTGCGAGCCCGAGCATAATATCCTAGGCCTTGCCATGCTTTGAGAACTTGTTGCTGCTCAGCCACTGCCAAGGTGGTTACCGTAGGAAACAGAGTTAGCCAACGCTCGTAGTAAGGAATGACGGTTTTGACTTGGGTTTGCTGCAACATGATTTCGGAGATCCAAATGGCGTAAGGATCTCGATTGCGCCGCCAAGGTAAGTCACGGCCAAATTGGTGATACCAATCTAGAAGCGATCGCCGTAACTCTAATACAGCAGAACTCGGCAAACTGACTTCCCAATCTGCCGAGTTCTGCTTAATTAATTTATTGTTCACTACGGACACGAGCAATCCTAGCGGTCTACCGATTCAGCGATCTATTCAGCGTCAGAAGTATAGGTTTCAGAAGCAAGCAAAGATTTTTCAAAGGCCATCCGCTGCTCAGCATTGCGGAGGAAGTAACCACTAATCATGGCTGAGGCCAGTAGACGACCTAAATGCTCACGACTGGTGGTGATCTCTACATCAAAGTGTTCTGAAGGTAAGCCACCCAGCAATCCAATCACATTACGCTCTATCACCTGTAGCACTTCAGGGGAGGTGGGTTTGGAGAGTTGAGAGATAGTTTCTGGGCTCATCGCTTGCAGGTAGCGCCACAGCAGTTCACTGGACTCGGTGCTACTTCCAAAAACTTCTGGAAATGGGTTAGATGAGTTATTCAACTTGTACCTCCTGGCAGTAGAACTCAACAGCCTCGACATCAAGCAACTGATGCTCAATTACCTTAAGTTGTTTGACTGTTAACGTTTCTACAAGTTTCTATAATCCAATCTAACAGGAGAAGTGAACTCAGGCAGTAGGTAGAACCGAACCAAAGACGATGGGTTGTCCTCAATTTTGAGCCAACCGTGTTACCTAGCGATTAACTAGCAATGTATTCCCGCATGTCGGCTTTGCGCTTACGTAGCTTAGTTAAAGCTTCGCGCTCAATCTGGCGAACCCGCTCCCGACTAATGTTTAAGCGATCGCCAATCTTGGCCAACGTCATCGATTTGCCATCTTCAAGACCGAAGCGTAAGGCTAAGACTTGCTGCTGCTGAGGTGTGAGGTCAGCCATTAACCGCTCTAAATCTGCCCGTAGAGAAGACTGAGCCGCAAAATCCTCTGGAGAGGGACCTGTGTCTTCGAGTAGCTCACCCAGTTCGGTATCCTGGTTGTCTCCCACTCGCAGATCTAAGGATAGAGGTTGCCGCGCCCGCTCTAAATAGTCTCGAACTTGGCGGGGTGTAAGTTCTAATTCTTCTGCCAGTTCCGCAGCAGTTGCAGCTCTGCCAAGCTTCTGAGCCAGTTGTCGCTGAGCTTTTTTTATTTTGTTGAGTTTCTCTGTGATGTGGATAGGTAAACGGATCGTTCGGCCTTTCTCAGCGATCGCGCGGGTAATCGCTTGGCGAATCCACCAGTAAGCATAAGTAGAGAAACGATAGCCCTTAGAAGGGTCGAACTTCTCAACTCCTCGCTGCATGCCGATCGTGCCTTCTTGAATCAGATCTAGTAAGTCAACGTTGCGCTTAATATATTTCTTAGCGACAGATACAACCAAGCGCAGATTGGCTTCTACCATCTTGCGCTTTGCCGTCTCACCTTCCTCGATAGCCTGATGTAAATCGGCCTCAGACATCTGGGCTTGCTCGGCCCACTCAGCAAAGCTAGGGGAAACCGCTAAATTCTGAGCCAACGTTTCCTGAATTTCATAAAGTGCTGCTACGCGCTGAACCTGCTTTCCATAAAGGATTTCCTGCTCATGGGTCAGTAGCGGAACACGACCAATTTCTCGGAGGTAAGCGCGTACGGGATCGGTAGAAGTCTGAGCAGTTTTCATGGCGCTGAGTCTTAGATTGACAATGACATGAGGAGGGGCAAAAGAATGCTACTGGCTGTTTTGAGCCAGTAGACAGAGCAGTGAATTAATTCAGCAAGACGAAGATGAACTTACAGCCGCCGATCAGGCTTAACGCGAACAGGGACTAAAGAGTATTCCGGTACTTCTGAGCGTGAGGGGAAACTTAATGCAGCTAGCCCTAAACCTAAGCTGATGGAAATAGCGATTTCAGTTAGAAGGTTAATTTCTGTCAGCATAAGAAGCCTTAATAATTTGGGGATTTTAATGTTAACAATCGTAACATTTCTGAGAAGTACTTGTGTATACCTCCTCAGGCTGAATCTTAGGGTTTTCGGGGAATGTACCGTTAGAGTACCCGTGAATTAGCAATACGAATGCATCCTGAGCAACAAAATTCGGTGAATATCATTAACCCTGTAATTCTCGAATTGGCCAGAAATTATTAACTTTTTTTAAGATTCTCTGCTTACAGCCGCAGCTCTCATAAATCAACTACAGCTTCGGGGCTTCTGTACTTTTAGGGTAGTTTTCAATTTAGCGATCGCCCCACCTGTGAGCCCCACCTTTGAGTTACGTAGCGAGGGGCCAATGGATGACAAAGGTAACTCATCGTAGTACATACCCCAAAAAATCGTAAATGCTCTCCAGGGGCATTCCCCATAAAAAATACTCCCCGCCCACTGAAGGATGAGGAGTACGGTTCTACTTCTATTTTGGAGAGTTCAACTCCTAAAAATTAGGATATGGCATCACCATTTAACTGAGCGATGTAATCCTGTATGGCTTTGACATCTAAAGGCTGAGACTGGAGAGAACGAATCGCTGCGGCAGTGGCTTTGGCTCCAGCGATAGTAGTGATAATGGGAATCTTGTAAGACAACGCGCTCCGGCGGATTAAACGGGCATCGGTTTGAGCTTCTTCGCCAGATGGTGTGTTAAGAATGAGCTGAATTTTCTCATTTTTAATAGAATCCAGCACATGGGGTCGTCCCTCGTGCAGCTTCAGCACTAACTCGACTTCTAAACCGTGCTCTCGTAAGACATTACGAGTTCCGTCGGTTGCTACTACCCGGAAACCGATGTCAATCAAGTCACGAACAACTGGGACTACGGCAGCTTTATCGCGATCGCTCATTGACACAAACACAGTTCCTGACAAAGGCAGGCGCTGACCCGCAGCCAGAGCCGCTTTGGCAAACGCTTTACCAAAGTCGGTGTCAATGCCCATCACCTCACCTGTAGAGCGCATTTCTGGCCCTAGGATGGTGTCTGTGCCAGGGAATTTATCGAAGGGTAAAACCGCTTCCTTCACAGAAAGATGCTGCGGGATTATCTCTTCTGTAAATCCAACCGACTCTAGAGTTTGACCTGACATCACCCGCGCAGCAATCTTGGCTAGAGGTAAACCAATGGCTTTAGAGACAAAAGGAACGGTACGGGAGGCGCGAGGATTGGCTTCAAGGATATAGACTTGCTCACCTTGGACTGCAAACTGAATATTCATCAGCCCCACTACATTCAGAGCTTTGGCCAATTGCACTGTCCAGGTGCGAATAGTTTCGAGGGCTGGGGGAGCGAGAGAAGTAGTCGGCAGAGAGCAAGCAGAGTCGCCGGAGTGAATCCCAGCTTGCTCAATGTGCTCCATGATGCCACCGATCACCACACGCCCTGTCTGGTCGGCGATCGCATCTACATCAACTTCGATCGCATTTTCGAGGAATTTATCGATCAAGATAGGATGATCTGGTTCGACCTGCACGGCGTAGGTCATGTAGCGCTCTAGCTCCGCATCGGAGTAGACAATTTCCATTGCCCGACCACCGAGCACATAACTGGGACGTACTACCACGGGGTAGTCGATTTTGCGGGCAACAGATACTGCTTCATCGGTACTACGAGCCAGCCCGTTGGGGGGTTGGTGAATGTCAAGTTGCCGGAGAATTTTCTCGAAGCGCTCCCGATCTTCCGCTACATCAATGGAGTCAGGGGAGGTGCCCCAAATCTTAGGGATGTACGCATCTAGCGTTCCCGCAGGGTGGGATGAAGGAAGAGGGATGAAATCGGAATTTTCTCTGTTTTCTATTTCCTGAGAGGATCTCTCAGCAGCATCCTGCCGCTTTTGCAGATACTCCTGTAAAGGTACAGCCAGCTTCAACGGGGTTTGACCACCGAACTGAATAATGATCCCGACGGGGTTCTCGGCTTCGATGATGTTGATCACATCTTCTTTAGTTAGAGGCTCAAAGTAGAGGCGATCGCTGGTGTCATAGTCGGTGGAAACGGTTTCGGGGTTGGAGTTGACCATGATTGTCTCAAAGCCTTCTTTAGCTAAGGCAAAGGAGGCATGGCAACAACAGTAGTCAAACTCAATTCCCTGACCAATCCGGTTCGGGCCACTGCCCAAAATCATTACCTTGGGCCTGTCAGAAGGGAGAACTTCGGTTTCTTCTTCGTAGGTGGAGTAGTAATAAGGTGTGTAAGCCTCAAACTCGGCAGCGCAGGTATCAACCGTTTTGTAGACGGGAATCACGCCTAAGCTCTGGCGATAGGCTCGAACTTCGTCTTCGGTGGTTTTGGTGGCATAGGCAATCTGGCGATCGCTAAAGCCTTGCTGCTTGACCGCATAAAGCTCGTCTTTGCTGAACTCCTGGAGTGACTTGCGCTTCATGGCCTTAGCCACTTCTAGTAGTTCTTGAAGTTTGTCGAGAAACCAGGGATCAATGCCAGTCAGTTCGTAAACTTCAGCCACGGTCATGCCCATTTGGAAAGCATGACGCACTGTAAAGATGCGATCAGGGTTGGGAGTACGGAGAGAAGCCCGAATATGCTCCAGGCTAGGCAATTTTTCGGCGCGATCGCAGCCCCAGCCTGCGCGTCCAGTCTCTAGCGATCGCACAGCTTTTTGAAAAGACTCTTGGAACGTGCGCCCCATCGCCATTGCCTCACCCACCGACTTCATCTGGGTGGTAAGAACGGGGGTAGAGCCCGGAAACTTCTCGAAGGCGAAGCGAGGAATTTTGGTGACGACGTAGTCAATCGTCGGCTCAAAGCTAGCGGGGGTTTTCTTGGTGATGTCGTTGGGGATCTCATCCAAGGTGTAACCAACCGCTAACTTGGCGGCAATCTTGGCGATCGCGAATCCAGTCGCCTTAGAAGCTAAGGCCGAGCTACGAGAGACACGGGGGTTCATTTCGATCACAACCAAATCGCCGGTTTCAGGATGAATGGCAAACTGGATGTTGGAGCCACCCGTTTCTACCCCAATCTCGCGAATGATTTTGATCGAAGCGTCCCGCAGCCGTTGATATTCCTTGTCAGTTAAAGTTTGGGCAGGGGCGACCGTGATGGAATCGCCTGTGTGGATGCCCATCGGGTCGATATTCTCGATGGAGCAGATAATCACTACGTTATCTGCCAGGTCGCGCATCACTTCCAGCTCGTACTCTTTCCAACCCAAGAGCGATTGTTCGATCAGAATCTGGGAGACGGGGCTAGCATCTAAACCAGATTGAGAAATTTCTTCAAATTCTTCTTGGTTGTAAGCAATGCCACCCCCTGAGCCGCCCAGGGTAAAAGCAGGCCGAATAATTAACGGATAGGAGCCAATTTGAATCGCGATTTGCTTGGCTTCTGCCATGTTCTCCGCGAGGCCAGAAGGGCAAACGCTAACCCCAATTTTCTCCATCGCCTCTTTAAAGAGCTTGCGGTCTTCTGCCTTTTCGATCGCAGGCAACTTGGCTCCGATCAACTCTACGCCGTACTGCTCTAGAACCCCGTTCTTGGCTAGCGTGACGGCTAAATTTAGTGCTGTTTGCCCTCCCATGGTGGGTAGCAAGGCATCGGGTCGCTCCTTAGCAATGATTTTCTCTAGTAGCTCAGGGGTGAGCGGTTCGATGTAAGTGCGATCGGCGGTGTCTGGGTCCGTCATGATTGTGGCTGGGTTGGAGTTAACCAGCACCACCTCGTAGCCTTCATCTCGCAGTGCCTTACAAGCCTGAGTTCCTGAGTAATCAAACTCACTAGCTTGCCCAATTACAATCGGGCCAGAGCCAATCAACAAAATCTTGCGGAGGTCATCGCGACGAGGCATAGTCTTGCTAAAGCTTTCATGGTTCGTAAATCCCACCCATTGTAGAAGGTTTCCTCTCGGAGTTGCTGATCGTTTTAGGCACTTTTCGAGAGGATTGTCACCAAACTCTGGGGTAATGGCAGATCCAAATCAACAGATCAGGATTTTGAGTTTAGGTTCGTGATCGTTTCCTGATTTTGAATTGAGAATCACTTGCATTAATATTGGCTAGGGTGACTCAGTGTTCTACGGTCATATACCGATTCACCCGATTTGTTTCTAACCGTTCTAGCCAAACTAATGTAAAAACTACTTCCTAATTTTATTGACAGTTTTTTTGATTAAGTAATTCCTCAACCTGTACGGAGAACTTTGTGAAGCGTCGTAAGTTATTGTCTTTATTAGGATTGGCGGTGACCACTGGAGGAGTTGCGATCGCTTGCTCCAACAACCCCACCCCCAATGCTCAAACCTCTCCTAGCGCTACGACTGCGGCTAACAGCACGACAGGTGAGGAACTAGTCATTTACTCTGGTCGAGATGAGAAATTAGTTGGGCCCCTGATCAAAAAATTTGAAGCGGAAACGGGCACTAAAGTCCGAGTTCGCTACGGCGATACGGCTGAGCTAACAGCGGCCATTCTAGAAGAGCAAAAGAATAGTCCCGCCGATGTCTTTTATGCCCAAGATCCGGGTGCTTTGGGAGCGCTGCAACAAGCCAATCGCACGACCAAGCTACCGGATGCTGTACTCGCCAAGGTGGACGATCGCTTCCATTCCCCAACGGGACAGTGGGTAGGAGTGACGGGACGCGCTCGCACGGTAGACTACAACACCGACTTGGTAAAAGCAGAAGAGTTGCCTCAATCCATTTTTGACCTCACCGATCCGAAATGGAAAGGCAAAATTGGCTGGGCCCCCACAAACGGCTCCTTTCAAGCTTTTGTCACTGCTTTGCGGGTGACCGAAGGGGAAGAGAAAGCGAAGCAATGGCTAGAAGGCATGAAAGCCAATGAGCCTAAGGTGTATCCCAAGAATGTGCCCATCGTAGAAGCTCTGGCTCGTGGTGAAATTGCGCTTGGTCTGGTGAACCACTACTACCTAGAACGATTTAAGCTGGAGAATCCTGAGGCACCTGTCGCCCATCACTTTACAGGTGATGCGGGTTCTATGGTCAACGTTTCAGGCGTAGCGATTTTGGACAGTGCGAAACGTCCAGAACTAGCCCAAAAGTTTGTCGCTTTCCTGTTGGACAACGAAGCCCAGAACTACTTTGCAACCGAGACGCGGGAATATCCTTTGGCTGATGGAGTCAAAGTGGCGAGTAGCAACTTGAAAGGTCTCGATCAGGTGCAAACGCCGAAAATTGACTTGGCTAGCTTGAGCGACCTGGATGCGACCCTGAAACTGCTGCAATCGACTGGAGTGCTCTAAAGGAAATGCAAGTTTCCAAGGGGCTGCACCGTCTCTTGCAGGGGTGGGTGTGGCGATCGCCAATGGCTTCCGGGCCACCTTTCTTCTTGACTTTGGCTGGGGGGCTAGTAGCGATCGCGATCGCCTTGCCTCTGGCCTATCTGGTGTTTCGAACTTCGGGAATTGGGGCAGAACAAATGTGGACGCTTCTGTCTCGACCCCGAACCCTAACCGTGCTGCTGAACAGTGCGGGAATGGCGGCGGCTGTCACGTTGTTGTCAGCGCTGATTGCGATTCCTATCGCTTTCTTAACGCTACGAACTGATTTGCCAGGGCGAAGGAGTTGGTTGATCGCGGCGACGTTACCACTGGCGATTCCCAGTTATGTGGGCAGTTTTACGCTGCTAGCGGCCTTTGGGCCTAAAGGTAGTGGCTTGCAGTTGTTGCTAGAGCCCTTGGGAATTCAAGAGCTGCCTTCAATTTATGGTTGGCCTGGAACGCTTTTAGCGCTGACGTTGTTTACCTATCCTTACTTGCTGCTAAGTGTACGGGCTGGGCTGCAAGGGATTGATCCAGCGCTTGAAGAAGTGGCGCGGAGTTTGGGCCGTAGCCCTTGGGCAACTTTTTGGCAGGTGACGCTGCCGCAACTACGACCCTCTATCGTGGCGGGTGGGCTGCTCGTCGCCTTGTACGCTTTGCGCGATTTTGGCACCCCGTCGCTGATGCGGTTTGATGCCTTTACCCGCGTGATTTTTCTGCAATATAAGTCTAGTTTTGATCGGACCTCAGCTTCGCTGCTGGCACTGGTCTTAGTGGGTTTAGTGCTGCTGATTCTTTGGTTGGAGTACCGGGTGCGATCGCGAGCCAAGTACTACAGTCGTGCTGCTGCCGTGAGACGATCGCCTCAGTTGGTAAAGCTGGGAATCTGGAAATGGCCCGCTCTCCTGTTTTGTGCCGCTATTGTGGCGCTGAGCTTAGTGCTGCCTTTTGCCATGACGATCTTTTGGCTAGTACGGGGCTGGTTGGCCAAAGTAGATATGTTGGCTCCCACTGATTTACTGCACATCGCGTTTAACTCGATCGCGGCAGCGGGATTAGCGGCGATCGCGGCAATTTTATTTGCCTTGCCTGTGGCCATATTGTCGGTGCGCTTTCCCGGACGAATTACCACGGCGATCGAGCGTTGTTCTTACATTGGCTTTGGCTTACCAGGCATTGTAGTGGCGTTGTCTTTAGTCTTTTTTGGGGCTAACTACTTGCCTTGGATTTACCAAACGCTGCCGCTGTTGGTGTTTGCTTACCTGATTTTGTTTCTACCGCAAACAGTGGGGACTGTCCGGAGTTCGTTGCTGCAAGTCAATCCACAAGTGGAAGAATCCGCCAGAAGCTTAGGCCGCACTCCTTGGCAAACCTTGCGGGAGATTACCCTACCGTTAGTTCGTCCGGGCATTCTCAGTGGAACGGTGCTAGTGTTCTTAACCGCGATCAAGGAATTACCTGCAACGCTGCTGCTAGCCCCGATTGGGTTTAAGACGCTAGCCACGCAGATCTGGCAAGCCACAGAAAATATCTCCTTTGCTGAGGCGGCAGCCGCTTCCCTAGCCATGCTCCTAGTCTCGGCTGGCTCTACCTTAATTGTCCTGGCGCAAGACCAGGCCAGAATTGCTCACCGCTAAGTTTGCTCCGCGTCCTATGCTCCGTGTCTCATGCCTAGTCCGACTATGACCCGACCCGCTATTTTGCAGCTTGACCGCGTTACCAAGCAATTTTCTACCAGCTCTGCTGCCGCTGTCGAAGACGTTACCTTAACCCTGGATCAAGGAGATCTGTTAGCTCTTCTCGGTCCTTCTGGCTGTGGGAAAACCACTCTGTTGCGGATGATTGCTGGATTTGAACCTTTGCAGTCAGGGGCGATCGCCTTAGCAGGCAGAACTGTGGCTGGCCCAAGGGCTTGGGTACCACCAGAACAGCGATCGGTCGGCATGGTGTTTCAAGACTTTGCGCTGTTTCCCCATCTAACTGTGGAGCAGAATGTAGCTTTTGGGTTGCAGAAAGTAGCGGATTCGGCCCAGATCAAAGCCAGAACGGCTGAGGCGATCGCTCAAGTCAGATTGCAAGGACTCGAAAACCGCTATCCCTACGAGCTGTCGGGTGGGCAGCAGCAGCGAGTTGCTTTGGCGCGGGCCTTGGCTCCCCGTCCTGCTCTGATTCTGCTCGACGAACCTCTGAGTAATTTAGATGTGCAAGTTCGTTTACGTCTGCGCGAAGAAATTCGTGAAGTATTGAAATCTGCGGGGATTTCTGGGGTCTTCGTCACCCATGACCAAGAAGAGGCATTGGCAATTTCGGATCAAGTCGCCGTGATGCAACAAGGGCGACTGGAGCAGCTCGGCACCCCAGAAGAGGTTTACCACCATCCCGCTTCCCGCTTTGTGGCCGAATTTGTCACCCAAGCCAACTTTATTGCGGCGCGGCGGCAAGGGCAGCTTTGGCAGACAGAAGTCGGCTCCTTTAAATTGCCACCTGATGAATGGATAGAAACTGAAAGCGGCGATTTAATGGTGCGTCAGGAAGATCTCTTGCTTGAAGCTGATTCTGAAGCAGCCGTGGTGATTCGCGATCGCCACTTTTTAGGCCGTGAGTATTGTTATTGCCTCAGCACCCCTTCTGGGCGAGAGTTGCACGCCCGCACCACCACTGCGATCAATTTGCCGATTGGTACCCGCGTCCAGTTATCTGTGCCAGATCAAGCTTTACGGATCTTCCCGACTACCAACCCTAAACTTGCAAAAACTCTGTAGTTTCTGGATAAGCCAAACGCGATCGCCATAATAGGGATGACAGGTTCCTGAAACCTTTGTCTCTGAAAACCTTTGGATGAAAGGAGATGGCGATGATTTTTCCTCGCACGCGACAGATTTTAGCAGGGCTGTGTTTGTCTCTGCTGTTACTCACCACAGCTTGTGCCCCCGAAGAGCCTTCCCGATGGGATCAGGTGCAGCAAGAAACCACTCAGAAACAGCCAGCCGCCCAGACCAAAACGACTACAGCGGCTACTAAGCCAGTTTCAGGCGATCAATTTAATAAATTCTTCCCGCAGCCAGGAGGAGGCTATGAGCGTGTCTACACCCAAGAGAAAGCAGGTTTTGCGGAAGCCAAACTGAAGCAAGGGGGCAAAGATGTGGCAATGCTAGCGATTTCAGACACTGCTAGTAATCCTAGTGCTGCGGCTAAATATCAACAAAGCAGCAAGACCATTGCTGGCTATCCAGCGGTTGAAACAGGTACGACTGCAACCAGCGTTTTAGTGAGCGATCGCTATCAAGTGAAAGTGCTTTCGCGTGATCCAGGCTTTACCAAGAGCGATCGCGAAGCTTGGTTGCAAAAATTTGATCTCGACGGGCTAAAGAACTTGCCCAACACCGCTCAAAAAAGCTAGTAGCGCTGACTTAAACGAATTAAGACTCCGGAACTCGGAGCTAAAGCCTGTTTGAGTAAACGGGAACCATCAAAATCAGGGTAAATCTCACCCATTGCCTAATAAACGCAGCAATAAGGAGTCTTTGATATGAGTCAGGCTAAACCAATCTTCGAATTAGTCGATCAGCTACCCACTAATAACATGACCGTCTATGCCCTCAAAGCTCTAGACTTTGTGGTGCCTGGACAATGGCAAAATTTGGTTGGCTTTGACAACACCATTCGCACCATCACGGGGGAAACAGACGAGGGTGTGATTCAACAAGTTGGCGAGCGGGCAATTCAGCTTTACAACGATCCTTCGCAGGGCTATCAACGAGCCATGTGGCTCTACCAAACCGTCAATAGTGCGGGTGGAGCCTTGGGGGCCGCTGCTCTAGCTAACAAAATCAGTGAGCGGGTATCATTTCTCTCCTTTCTCGATCGCGTCACCCCTAAAGCAGACAAGGCCCAAACCATTGACTTGAGCCTAAAGCTGGTGACTGAGTTAGTCGCTTTTTGCCAGATCAACGGCATTCCCGGCGATAGCATTGGGGATTTTGTAGCGTCTTTGGGTGACTACAGCGGCGAATCTTTGATGCGAATGGCGGCGCTAGTTTGCTTCGATGGTTTAATTCCGCTAGGCCCAGACTTCATTTTGAAGACTCAATCGGCTCTAAGCCAACTTAATCCTGGCGACTTGACCCAGCACCCTGTATTCAAGCAAATTGGGGGCTTAATTCCAGGCGGCAACCCAGCAGGACAACTCGGTTTTATTAACGAAAGTTTTGCTTCCACCCAAGGTTGGATGAGCAATTTTGTCACCTCGCGTAATCTAACCCCAGACACCGTTGTCAGTCACTTGCAAAACTTCATTGAAATTTCCAATGACAAGTTAGACTATCTGGGCGCGTTCCTGGATATGACAACGAATTATTATGAACACACAGGGGTGCAAACCCTGGCTCGTCGCTTAATTGAACGAGCGGTTGCTGAGATTTAAGTGAAGGACTGACGAAGTAATGGCAGAACCCACCAATCACAATGATGCTGGAGAAGTTGCTCCTAGCACGGTTGACCAACAAGCCCCAGACGTTTCGGAAGAAAATGCGTCCAGCACCGATGAAGCGGTTGCAACTAATATTCCCTCGGCCAATGCTCCTGATCCAGCAACAGCCAATCCTGACGTAAATCCCAACGCGGCTGAAGAAAAACCGACTACCGAAGGCAACAAAGCGGACACTGACTCACAAACGGCGACAGACAAGCCAGCCAAATCAGCCAAAACTGATCCTGGCCCTGGCTCTACCGAGAAAGCCGCTGCCAAAAAAGCGGGGGCTGCGAAAGCCAAAGGTGATGATGCGGCTCCGGCGGCAGGGGGTGCGAAAGCTAAAAAAGAAAAAGCCCCAGCGGTTGAGGATAAGCCATTTGGTGAGTTTATCGAGCACCATTACCTGCCCGCACTCAAGGCAGCTTTGGCTAAACAAGGATTGGAAAATCTGGATTTAAGCCTTGTGAACCAAAAAGTGCAGATTTCTGGTTTGACCGATGCACCAGATTGTTGGCAAGTCGTGGGTCGCTGGGAAGGGGGACGGCGGCAGTTCAATATCTACTTCTTTAAGGAAGATATTCAAGGTCAGAGAGGTTTCTCATATGCAGACACGGGCCGCAAAGCTAGTACGTTAGAGCCGTTCTTGATTGATGAGCGAAAAGTGACGCTAGATCTGTTGATTTTGGGGGCAGTGCAACGCTTGAATGCCCAAAAGTGGTTAGTGCGGAACTAAGAGCTTGGGGACTTACAGTTCTTTAAAGTCGTAGGTAACTACTCCGGTAACGGGATCGTTGTCGATGCCGACGTAACCATTTCTGACCATGTCTTGCAGCAGAGCTTCTACCTCGGCAAAGCCAAGACCCGTTGCCATCACCCCTTGAGTCACAGACAATTTACCCCCTTTCATGGCGGCTGCTTGTAGCAACTTGACCATGAGCTGTTCGCGAGTAGGCTTTAGAACTGTGGCGGCCACAGCAGGCTGACTCAGCGGTACCCCCGTGGGTGACATGCCCAAGCGTGCGCGGTATTTGAGGTTGTGCTCCTCCACCATGTCTGGAACTAGAAATAGATCAACGAATTGGCCTACACCAAAAAAGCCCCAGGTGAACATCCAGAACAAGCCTGTCAGCACCCCGCTCTAAAGAACGGGGCTTCATGCCTCGACTTTAGATAGCTGACCAGTCTGAGCCTTCACTGGCTACGTTTCAAGGGTCATGACACCTACAGATGCTTTCCAGTTTGTAGCTCTG
>JAHHIL010000077.1 GCA_019358975.1 Trichocoleus desertorum ATA4-8-CV12 | reverse complement strand
CACCCTCATGGTTATCAAGTTGTCAAGGTTCTGTTGAACCAGGCGGTCATACCCTCAAACCTTTATAAGTCTTGGGTTTCAGACCAACGAATCACAGCCGCGACTTTAGTCCGGGGTAAGCTTACGACTCAAGAAACCCCCTCACTTGCGGCTGTTGATTGATAAACTTTTGTGACCACTTTGGCTAAGCGCTGCATGCCGATCGCAATTTCTTCGTTGCTCGCGGTGAGGCTAATCCGAACGCACTGCTGTTTGTGAGGCCAATCTTCGCTTAACCCCGGAAAGAACGAGCTACCCGGTACGACAATCACACCTACCTGCTTGAGTTGTTGATAGAACTCCCAGTCGGTGATGGGTAAGTTTTGTAACCACAGCCAAGCAAAAATAGCGCCTTCACCCCGATGAAGAAACCAAGGAATGTCTTGGGGCATGGCTTGATCGAGGCTGGTTTCGACGACCGTAAACTTGTCTTGGTAATAAGGACGAATGACTTGAGTGGAAATTTCAGCGAGTGCTCCAGAGGCAATTGCCTGCGCCGCGATCGCTTGGCCATAACGAGACGAGTGAATACACAAGTTTGTCTGAAAAGACTCTAAAACTTGAATCACTTTCTCATCGCCGATCGCAATTCCCACCCGTTCTCCTGGCAATCCTGCTTTAGACAAGCTCATGCAGTGAACGATATTGTCCCCGAAGACAGGCATCATCTCAGTAAAGTTTAAGGCAGGAAAGGGAGGCGCATAGGCTGAGTCGATCAAGACGGGGACGTTGTGAGGCGTTGCCAGTGCGGCAATTTTTTGCACCTCTTCGTCAGTTAAAACGTTCCCGGTGGGGTTGCAAGGTCGTGAAAACAACACAAACCCAGTGGTTTCATTAATTTCAAGTTGGCTGAAATCGGGGCGATACTTGAAGCGGTGCGCCTGCTCATCTATATCCAGTGCAGGTTTGTAAGCGACCAAAGCTTCCGGGATCAAGGTGACACCGCCATAGCCTGTGTAGTCAGGGCTGAGGGGCAACACAATTTGCTTCAGGTCGCCACTTGTGGTGTAGCCGCCCAAAGCATTAGCCGCATAGAAATAGAGGGCTTGGCTTCCAGGTGTAATTAAAATATTGCGATCGCTGAGGTTAAGTCCATAACGCTGATTAAAATCACGCTGGATCGCTTCAATCAACGGCTGATAGCCTTGGCTCGAACCGTACCGACAGACCACTTCTCCATACTCAGCACTGGCTAGCAATTCTGTGGTGCAATCTCGCCACAGTTGTTCGACTGCTGGCAAAATAACTGGGTTTCCAGCACTCAGATTAATAAACTCCCGACCCTTTCCGGCTCGTAGCGTTTCAATGATGTCTTTCATGATTGCCCGCACCCCGGTGAGGTGAGACATTTGAGTGCCGAATTGCGTCAGGACGGGGTTCATAGAAGAACGAGGTGGCAAGGGTCGCTTGAGCATGCTAATCAATGCTAACCGTTAAGGGGCCGCGATCGCGTGTGCTGAACCAACTGCTCTATCAACTGCGATCGCGCTGCCGTCCGCAATATCGACCCCTTGGCTAGCCTGATCGCCTCATAAGTCATCAACCAATAACGTGGCTTGCAAAACTTAATGAGTCAACAAACTTCTTTAGCTTTATCTACAACTTTAATGACGAAGCTTTAGAGAGTATGAAAAATTACCCCTAAGTTTCTCAACACCTGTCAAGCTAGAACCCAGTCCCGTTGCGTTTACGTTGCTTGTACAGAGCTGATTCGAAGATTTCGTATTTGTCCAGTCGTCAATCGAATATTGCTAAGCACGTTGGACCCCTGATTCAGACCCAATCCGGAGTGATGCCGTTGGATCAGTCTGAGCCGAGATTTTAGTGAAGAGCGAGAGCCTTAAATCCTATGACCAATACTGCTGCTATGAAGCCTGCTGCTAAGCTGAGTGCGAAGTTGCCCCTTCCACTGAAACGACTGGCAGATTTGGCTTATAACTACTGGTGGAGCTGGGCCAATGGCCATGTCTCTTTGTTCCAAAATATTAATCCTGACGAGTGGCAGCGCTCCGGGCATAATCCGGTAGCCCTCCTAGAATCTGCTTCCTACGAACGCCTAACTCAGTTGGCAGAAGACCCCCTGTACCTGAAGCGCTTGCAAGGTCTAGCCACGCAATTTGACCGTTACATGCAAGAAAAAGACACTTGGGCCAACCGAGTCGCACCCCAGTTGTCGCAAGAGCATCCGGTTGCTTACTTCTGCGCTGAGTTTGGCATTCACGAATCGCTTCCGGTCTATTCGGGCGGTCTAGGTATTTTGGCGGGAGATCACCTCAAATCTGCCTCTGACCTAGGCGTGCCGATGGTGGGGGTTGGGTTGCTCTACCGTCAGGGTTATTTTCACCAACGCCTGAACCGCAGTGGCTGGCAAGAGGATTACTACACAGACAATCCTTTTGAGCAGATGCCGCTCGAACTTGTGACTAATGCTGAGGGAGAACCCATCACCATTGAGTTGCAAATTCGCCAACGCATGGTCAAGGTCCAAATCTGGCTGGTGCAAGTGGGGCGAGTTAGGCTCTACCTGCTGGACACAGACCGAGAAGATAATGATCCCATCGATCGCTGGTTGACGGGACATCTTTACGGCGGCAACCAGGAAACCCGAATTGCTCAAGAAGTGGTGCTGGGGATCGGTGGTGTCAGAGCTTTGCAGGCTTTAGGCGTCGAGCCTACGGTTTATCACCTGAACGAAGGCCACGCAGCCTTTTGCCTCCTCGAGTTGACCCGTCTGGAAGTGCAGAAGACGGGCAAATCTTTCTACGACATTGAAGCCTCAGTGCGCGATCGCTGTGTGTTCACCACGCATACGCCCGTACCCGCAGGTCACGACGTTTTCTCTGCCGATCTGATGGACTCCTACTTTGCCCAGTTCTGGCCAGAGTTAGGGTTGTCCCGTGAGCAGTTTATTTCCCTGGGTGCCCGTCGCTTAGGCGATCCTTGGGAGCCGTTTGGCATGACTGTCTTGGCCTTGCGCTTGTGTCGTGGTGCTAATGGCGTTAGTGCCCTGCATGGTCAAGTGTCCCGCAAGATGTGGAGCATTTTGTATCCAGACCGTCCAGAAGATAAAGTGCCGATTAGCCATATTACTAATGGCGTGCATGCCCGCACTTGGACCGCTCCTTTGCTTAGCGATTTGTATACGCAATATCTCGGCGAGAACTGGTCTGCACGTGTGGTTGATCCCGAAATGTGGGCAGGGGTAGACCAAATTCCTAACGAGGAACTATGGTCGCGCCACCAAATCCTCAAAGAGCGCCTAGTGGCTCATACTCGCTTCAAGGTGAAGGCATCGCGGCAGGGACGTGGGGAAGATGGAGATCACATCCATGCTGCCGACCATCTGCTCGATCCCAAAATTCTCACCATCGGCTTTGCTCGTCGCTTTAGCCCATACAAGCGGGGTGCTTTGCTCCTCCGCAATGCCGAGTTAGCTTTGCAAATCTTTGGTAGCTCCGATCGCCCAGTGCAAATTATCTTTGCGGGTAAAGCTCACCCTGCGGATGAGGAAGGCAAACGGATTATTCAGCGCTTGATGGAGTGGTGCCGCCATTCTGCTATTCGCGATCGCGTTGCGTTTATTGAAGACTACGACATTTACACCGCTCAAAAGCTGATTCAAGGTGTAGATGTGTGGCTAAACAACCCGCGTCGTCCCTTAGAAGCTTCAGGAACCAGCGGCCAAAAGGTCTGCTTTAATGGTGGCCTTAACTGTAGTGTGCTAGATGGTTGGTGGTGCGAAGGCTACCAAGCTGGCCCCGATGGCAAAGGTTTGAATGGTTGGGCGATCGGCGAAGATGCCAATACCAGTGACCAAGAACTGCAAGACCGCATCGATTCTGAATCGTTGTATCGGCTCTTGACTGAGGAAATTGTTCCCCTCTACTACGACCAAGATGCCAATGGCATTCCCAACGGTTGGATTCAAAAAATGAAGGCATCTATCAAAACTAACTCTCCTGCCTTCAACACCGATCGCATGGTGGCTGACTATGTGAGACAAATGTATGCTCCTGGTGCAATAGTCAACGCTGAACCCATTCTGGCGAGTGCTCTGGCATAAGTGCTATAGCCGCTAAGTACAAACAGTTGAGCTAACCTGTTCATTTGACTATCAAAAGCTGCCGTCGATAATATGTCTGCGGCAGTTTTTTGTGCCTACTTTAAAGTTCGATCATGCCAGACTACCGCACGTTATGAATTGGTTGAGGTTGTTTTGTCCACACTGACCCTGGATGTAACAACATAAGACCTATTTAATTTCACCAACACGTAATCATTTGACTCTTCAATCCATCCTCGTGATTTATGCCATCGCTTTGAAGGTCGAGAAAGGGTGGAAGTTTGAAAGCCAGATTCATTCATGACCTGCTGGTAGCCTTTGATCAATTGCTCTGGTCCCTCTGCTAATAAGCCATGTCCACTGGTTAGAAGAGCTGCTAGTGATATATTTCCATTGAAATATTGTTCAAACGAAATCCATTCGGCTACTAGCTCTCTGTGTTTTGAGTACAGCCTTCCGGTTACATCCCAAGCATCCACTGTTCCAGCAATACTTCTGAATGTTAGTGAAGTAACAGGTTGTGTATAAGCCCAAAGTAGAGCATGCTCATTGAGCAACTCTAAGTAGCAATCGCCCCCCAAAATGAGATGGTTCTCTCGCTCTTCATAGCAAATTAGCTTCCAAAGCTGAGGTTGTTCATCCTCCTCTACTCCTGGGTAAAGCTGAAGCACTAATTCTAAATCTTCTCCTCTTCGGCAAGCTGAAAATAGGGAGAGTAAACCATACGCTTCAAATTCCCATGTTTCTTGAATGTTCAGTAATTCCTCCAACATTTCGATTACTTAATCCTTAGTTCAGGTTGAATACTTGAAAGTTGTTTTCACGACCTTAATCCTGAGCAGGATACAAAACCAACTGATAGCCTGGAGTAACGATTATATTCAAGCTGGTTTCTCGACAACTTGTTTGTTTTTTAACACACTGAAACGTTAGACACAGTATGCCGATTTGGGAAGCTGATTTTTATCGTCGTCCTTTGCAGGATGAGCAGGGGCACCCCCTGTGGGAGTTGTTGCTTTGCGATCGCACCCGAAATTGGGAATTTAGTGCCCTGTGTCCTCAACCAGATGCCAATGCCGCTTGGGTCGTGGCACAACTACAAAAAGCAGCGGAGTCGCAGCCCTCGCCAGAACGCTTGCAAGTTTTTCGGCCCCAAGCCCTAGGTCTACTGGAACTGGCAGGGAAAGAGCTAGGAATAGCGGTGGAGCCGACTCGCCGAACCTTTGCCTTGAAGCAGTTATTACGAGAGAAAGCCCAGCAGTATTCTCAGCCCAGTAACTATGGTCAACAGCCTTATTCACCCCTAGAGCTAGACAAGCCACCCCCGACCCCCATCGCCGAGAACATTCAAGGAGAACAGTGGCGGTTTGCTGCGATCGCCGCAGGGCAACTGGTAGAAGCTTTTCAAGATCGGCCTATCCCAATTTTGGAAATGCCCGAAATCTTACTCCCTCTAAATTTGGGGCTGGCTTCTGATTTGCCTGTGCCTGGGGTGATTATCGATGCGGGTCGTCGCTCCATGAAGTTGGCTCAATGGTTGCAGCAAGTTCGTCCAGTTGCCTTAAACTACATGGCTGGCAGTCCAGACGGCTTGATTTTAGAAGCTGGTTTAGCCGATCGCTGGGTACTAGCCACCTTTGAAGACCCAGAGGTAAAAACTGCCGCTCAAGCTTACGAGCAACGGAAACAAGCGTCTCAAGGTCTACACTTCTTGCTCGTCCAACCCGATGATTCGGGCATGACCTACAGTGGCTTTTGGCTCCTACAGCCCGTAGATTAAGCCATCTAAAATCCGCGCTACCAAAGAGAACCATAAAAAAACCGCTGAAGTTGTATCTCTACAAAATTTCAGCGGTTAGACAACCTGTTTGGGAGAGAACGCTTTATAGAGCTTTGGCTTCTGGATCGGAGGAAAAAAGTCCGAGTAAAGGCCCTAAAACGGCTCCGAAGACAAAACCACCCGCATGGGCCCAGTAAGCGACGCCGCCTCCTTGCATGCCAATGTTGGTTGGGGCATTGAGGCTGGCCGCTCCATAAAAGGCTTGCTGGACAAACCACCAACCTAAGAAGAAGAAAGCTGGGATGCGGACGGTAGTAATAAAGAAGCCCAGAGGCAGTAGGGTCAAAACTGAGGCTTTAGGATACTTCAAAATATAGGCTCCCATCACCCCGGCGATCGCACCACTTGCCCCCAGCGAAGGAACAGCAGAATTAGGTGAGAAAAACCACTGAGTTAAAGCTGCCAAAGCTCCGCAAGCCAGATAAAAAATTAAATATTTAATATGGCCTAGGCGATCTTCGACGTTGTTGCCAAAAATCCAGAGAAACAGCATGTTGCCTGCAATATGAAGGAATCCACCATGCAGGAACTGCGAACTAAACAAAGTCAGCCATTCCGCTGGTCCAGCACTAACAGATTGGCCCGAAAAGCTTGCAGTTAATTCCCTAGGAACGACAGCCCAAGTATAAAAGAACCTCTCTAACTGGCCTGGAGCTAAACTTAACTCAAATAGAAAAACTAAAATATTCGCAACAATAAGGGCGTAGGTAACGTAGGGCGTGATTATCGTCGGGTTGTCATCACGAAGTGGAACCACAGGCGTTTTTCCTAAGCGTTTACTAGCTGGAGGATAACTGATTGAACCAAAAATGTCGTTCACCTCTAGACAGATTTCTTTACAATCTACGCACTAAAAAACCCCTCATCAAACGGAGGGGTTCTTGAAAAAACTAAATAACTCAATCTATGGAAAATAGCTTTGTAAGTTGAGTTTGTCAGTTCGCTAGAAGCTTACCAACCCTTTTCAGATTGTTCTAGAACGTAGGTTGCCACATCATCAATTTGTGAATCACTGAGGCGGCCACCGAAAGCGGGCATGGCATTCTTACCATTCTTCACTTGGTTGGTGATGGCTTCAACAGAGTTCATGCCAAATTGGGCCAAAGCGTCCTTCTTCAGGGTCTTGTTAGCCATAATGACGTTGTTACCGCCCATATGGCAGGCAGCACAGTTAGCACTGAACACTTTGGCACCATTCGCTGCATCACCTGCGAGGGCAGGACGACCGAAACCAACAGCGAACATTGCGATCGCCACCAAGACGATAGACAATAGCTTTCTCAACACAGTTCTCCTCTACTCAATCAATACACAGCAAACAACAAGAACGCCTTGCTTAGACTATTCTACGCTTCTACAGGGCGTTTTTTAGTGAGGACAGACATCTGGTATAACTGCTGGCAAATTCGCAAAGCGTTTGCATTTTAGCTCAGAAGTCACTGGTACCCCAACCAGGTGCTTTTTGAGCCGCTCTGAGAATAAAAGCAGCAAGTTTTTCCACCTGCTCCTGAGGTAGCCAGCTCTCTGACACCTGGCGACAGACGTAGTTTTCCTCGGTGCCATCATAGGTCATTGGTTGGCGCAAATAATCAACCAAATTATTGATGTTGTCTCGCTGGGGAACTGCTCCCTGCAAAGCAGCCAGCGACAAGGACACCGGCGGATTGGGTAGGGTAGTGCCGCCCAAATGACAGTTCTTACAGTTGTTTTCAAATAAACGTTTACCCACCCCAAAGTCGTCCGGTGCAAACAAACGAGTTTGACTCCCATCTAGATCTACCGCGACAGGCTCAGTGACTCGCAAATACTGGGAGACGTAAGGATCTCCAGCGGCTTGAGCGGGGCTAGCCAACAAAATAATGCCTAGCCAAACCATCAAAATTGCGAGTAAAGGGCGAACTGAAAAGCGTGAACCTAGCATGACAGCGACAACCTAGTAGCGAGTAAGTCAGCGATTCAGCAGATGGCAGAAACTCTTGAGGTCACCACCGTTAGGGATAAGTTGGGCTCAAGGGGAAGGTCTGCGTTTCTGCCAACGACTGTCTCCTAGACGTGACGGGCTTTAATAGTAAATTTTGCCACCGCCCCATTTTTGGCCAACGATCTTGGGTTGTAGGAGAATATGACCCGCGATCGCCACGAGGTCATCCTCGGTCAGGTTTCTCATCTTGGGGAAGATATCAGTGCTTTGAGTGCTAGGATGCAGCTCAGCAATAGATTCAGCCCCGTCGTAGGTGGTGGGATTGTGCATGTAATCCACCAGTGCCTCGATATTGGTACGAGGTGGAGTTGCTAGAGCCAGAGCCTCCGGATCAAGACCCACGTTAGGGTCAGTCTTGGTGCCGCCGCCTACATGACATTGTCCACAAGCGTAGTTAAATAAGCGTTTCCCTTCTTGAACTTCCTTTAAGCTCAAAACAACATTTTGACCTTCGCTACTTGGGACAGTGCGGATAGCTGCATCTAGTTCAGCTGCATTAGCACTGCCGATAAAGGTTTGGAAGGCGAAAAATACAGTGGCCACAGCAAGCCAAATGTATCTTTTAAGCATGGTTCTCCTTAATGTGGCTCAGTTAGCAGATATTCAATCCTCAACACAGGTTGGCTCAACCCATTGCTCCTTATTTTTAGGAGCCCACCCTCATGTCAAGGCCCAAAACTAGCCCTGGAAGTGTCCTGCAAAGGTCAGGATTGAGCCTTTCTAATATCAATATCATGCCACTGAGGGGTCCCTTTCCCAAGAGAACTGCCCGCTGAGTTTCACAAGGGATTTGCAGAACTGAGGGAAACAGCTTCGGGTAAATGCACAAAGTGTGAAGCAGCCGGGGCAGGTTGGTGTAGCCGAATCAGTTGCGCCAGGGTTTTCTTGAGCTGGGTTCGGGGCACGATCGCGTCTACAAAGCCATGTTCCAGCAAATATTCAGCGGTTTGGAAATTATCGGGGAGTTTCTCTCGCAGCGTTTGCTCAACCACCCGTCTGCCCGCAAAACCAATAGTGGCTTTCGGTTCTGCCAAAATGATGTCGCCGAGCATGGCAAAGCTAGCAGTGACGCCGCCGGTCGTGGGATGAGTCAAGATCGGGATATAGAGTAGCCGCGCTTCTCGATGCCGTTCTAAGGCACCAGAGATTTTAGCCATCTGCATCAAGCTGAGCATGCCTTCTTGCATCCGGGCTCCGCCAGAGGCGCACACGAGCATGACTGGCAACCGCTCCCGCGTGGCTCGTTCAATCAGGCGGGTAAATTTCTCGCCCACGACTGAACCCATGCTGCCACCCATAAACCGGAAGTCCATAACTCCCAGCGCGACGGGTAAGCCTTCCAGTTGTCCCAGCCCAGTCTGCACGCCGTCTGGTAGGCTCGTTTTATCTTGCATTTCCCGAAGGCGATCGCCGTAGCCCTTGCGATCGCGAAACTTCAGGGGGTCAATCGGACGAATTGCCGTGTCTAGGGGTAGCCAAGTGTTGGCATCAATGAGTTGGCCGATGCGCTCGTCACTGAAGACTCGAATGTGGTGATTGCACTCTAAGCAAACCATCTGATTTGCCCGCAGGTCTTTGGTGTAAGTCAGAGCACCGCACGACTCACACTTAGTCCAAAGCCCATCGGCAATTTCTCGTTCTTGCCGTTCCTTGCTGGTCGGCTCTGCTTTTCGTCGATTCGCAAACCAATCAAATAGAGACATGAAAGTGATTGATTCCTTTTATTTTGTTATTTCTATTCCAATCAGCCTCAAGCAGGCAAAATCCTGAATTTCGGCCTTAATGGCCTAGCCAGCCTTGATCAAAACAGCTTTGATACCACGGCAAGATTTCTGCCACAGCAATTACTGTAGACCGAAAAGTTTGTTAGTGAGTTGCTAACGAGTTTATGTGAATTTTGTTCACCCGCTTTTGTTATCCCTCTGTTTGCTCTTCCTCCAGGGGACTAATGAGGAGTAAGGCTGTCCATTGGTCTTCGACACGCACTTGTAAAGCAGCAGGACTTCCTAGCCCTAGATAAGGCGCAACACCTAAATCAAGCACCCGAGCTGGAATTTGATGAGCAGCTAGAACCTGCTGCATAATTTCTGCTTCCCAACGGGTACTCGTTGTCCGTAATGTGATCCATGACACGGAGGGATTGTATCAAAAATGTGGGAATTTTTATCAAAAGAGCAAGAAAGTGTAGAGCTTAGAACTGCGCTTGGCAGGCTGAGGCGTCTGGATTCGATCGGATCCTGACAGATTGAGCTAAAGGTGCGATCGCTAGTTCCCATCGGCGTTGTGGCTTAGAGCGAGGGAAAAAATAGCTGCAAATAGCCTGAGATAATGGCTTCACCCCATAATGCTGCAATCAAAGCCCCCAACGCTAGAAAAGGGCCAAAAGGCATTTGTTGACGCCGTCCCAACCAGCCAAAAGCCATCGCTCCACCCCCCACAAAAGCACCCACTGCACAAGCCAAAAATCCCGCCAGCAAAAAATATTTCCAACCAAGCCAAGCGCCCATCATGGCAGCTAGTTTGGCATCGCCCGCTCCCATCGCTTCTTGGCCCAGCGCGATCGACCCAGCTAGAGTAATGAGGTTGAGTAGCCACAGCCCCAGAACTGCACCGATTACCCCTACCATCAGTTGGTTCACGACTGGAGCCACGCTAAAGCTCAGAACCGAGCCAACCGCAACTTGGAAACCTAACCCCACCAACAAACCGGATCGAGTGAGCGGTTCTGGCAGGGTCATGGTATCCAAGTCAATCAGGGATAGGGCTAGCAGCCAACTGACAAAGGTCCAGTAGCCCAAAGTTTGGACGGAAAAACCAAAAATTAGAAAAACCAGCACAAAAAGGGCACCCGTTGCGGCTTCTACCAAGGGGTACCGGGGAGAGATAGGGCTTTCGCAGTAACGGCAACGTCCGCGTAGCCACAGCCAGCCTAAAACCGGAACATTATCTTGCTTACCTAGACGGTGTGAGCACTGAGGACAGCGTGAAGGCGGCCAAAGAACGGATAAGCCTGCGGGTAAGCGATAGACGACAACATTTAGAAAGCTGCCGATAGAGGCACCGAGGGCAAAGGCAATCAGAGCGGTGAGAACTGTAAACAGAGTGTCCATAACCAAGGATTTAGTTTGGCAGTAATGGCCGAACGGGTTATGGTCAGGTTACTGACATTAGAGCACTCAGATGCTCTAGTGACTCCAAACTACCAGCACTCATTCAGCGCTAATAAAGTTCTGACTCAATTTGATTGAAGGGCACGAAACACTCTTGGGGAAGTAAAACGGGCCTGCCAGAGAAAATTAGTTTGCCCCGATGAGTGTAGCGATCGATCGCGACGCCTAAAGGAGGTTGAGTCAGCTCAGGATGAACTTCATAATAAGTACGATAAATCTGCCGCGCGGCTCTGACTACTGCCGGGTCTAAAAAGACGGGAAATTCCACATCTTCTATCCTATTTTCGGGTCGTTGTTGGGAAACGTACACCACAAACCTATCCCTAATTTTTACGCTCGACTTTAGTCGATCTAGGTGATTACAGCAAGGGTTAGAGCAAAATTAGCTCATCACTATCCTCTAACCGCTACCTCTTAACCCCTACTCAGCCCTTTCAAGTGCTTGGATCAAAACCTCCCCCATCTTCCGGCAGCCTACTAGAGTTTTGCCTTCAGACATAATGTCTCCGGTGCGGTAGTCTTGGTCGAGCACCTGCATTACAGCTTGTTCAATGCGATCGGCTGCTACAGGTTGATTCAATCCGTAGCGTAGCATCATAGCTGCACTCAAAACTTGAGCGATCGGGTTGGCTTTGTCTTGTCCTGCAATGTCGGGCGCGGAGCCGTGGACTGGTTCATACACCCCAGGCCCAGAAGCGCCCAAACTGGCAGAGGGCAACATGCCGATGCTACCTGTCAACATGGCAGCAGCGTCGGAAAGAATATCGCCAAACAAGTTACTAGTAACGATGGTGTCGAACTGTTTGGGCCAGCGAACTAACTGCATCGCCGCGTTATCCACGTACATGTGCGAAAGTTCTACATCTGCATACTCAGTCGCCAACTGGGTCACGCGATCGCGCCACAACTGCGAAACATCGAGCACATTGGCTTTATCGACAGAGCATAGTTTTTTGCCCCGCTTCTGGGCGGTTTCAAACGCTACCTTGGCGATGCGATCGATTTCTGACTCGGTGTAAGCCATTGTATTGACGCCACGCTTCTCGCCAGATTCTGTAGCAAAAATACCTTTGGGCTGACCAAAATAAACCCCACCCGTCAGTTCTCGTACCACCATGATGTCAATGCCTTCCACGACTTCGCGCTTGAGGCTAGAAGCATCAATTAACTGGGGCAAAATCTTGGCAGGACGCAAGTTGGCAAACAGTTCTAGACCTGCTCGTAGTTCGAGTAATCCAGTTTCGGGCCGCAAGTTTCGAGGTAACGTATCCCACTTGTAACCCCCAATTGCAGCGAGTAGGACGGCATCGCTATTGCGACAAGTTTCAAGGGTTTCTGGCGGCAGGGGTGCGCCTGTGGCATCGATCGCAGCTCCGCCAATCAAAGCGGATTGAAAATCAAATTCTAGATTGAGCTGCTGACCTACAACTTTCAGCACGTCTACCGACACTGCCATGATTTCAGGGCCGATGCCATCGCCAGGTAGAAGGGTAATTCGGTACTGCTGTGCCATAAGTCAACTCAAAGGGAACGGTGGAAGTACTCACAGGGTATTTATCATACCTGGCCAAGGCACCAACCAATAGACTGTACATAGACTGCACAAAAACAGAAAACCCGTAAAAACTAGGGTCAGCACTAGTCCTTACGGGACAAGGTCAAATTCAGAATGATCAAATTCAGAATGAACAGAATGAACGATTACTGCACCGCATTGTGCAGGTTGCCTGCTGATTCGGGACGAGCTTGGCGGGCACGAATATCTTGCTCTGCTTTTTGAGTTTTAGCAGCCACATCAGAATTGGGTTGGCTCAAGCGGATGTTACCTTCAGCTTGCCGAACCTTACCGCGAATTTGGTCTTCGCGATCGCCAGTCAAATTGCCTTTCATTTCTTGAGTTTTGCCCTGTAGACTTTGCACAAATCCTGTCACCTCTTCACCCAATTCGTTGGTTTGGCTAGAAGCGGCCCAGCTGGGTTGGGCGCTCATCACATTGGCTAAGGTAAGCACTAGCCCCAAGACGACAGCAATCAAAACTCTGCGAACTTGCTGAAATAAACTCACTTCAATCTCCTTTAAAAAAACTGATTTTTGTTGCGAAAATATGACGACTTCAACGTATCGAAGATTCTCGGCTTAACCCTCTTTCGTAGGGGATAAGTCATGCATCCAAACATGCGTAGAACCCATGTGGAACCTTACTTATGGCAGAGTTCTAGTTGCAGTTTTTGGAGTCAATTGGCCTTTGTGCAAAACCGAACTTTTTGTTTTTGTTTTATGTTTTCTGCCGATTTGCCGTTAGGATGTGGCTGTAGAGTACGGTAATGCCTCACAGCGATCGCCTATGACCCGTGCCCCCCTGGTTGAGCGCATTCAGCAATTTAATCAAGGCCGCGATCCGCAACTGCTGCACCGCAAATATAAAACGATGCAACGAAACCCGTTTGCCTTTTTGCGGGGCACTTGCCATTTGTTTTATCAAGATTGGCCGATCGCTGCTGATCTCAATCAATCCCCTTTAACTTGGATTTGTGGCGATCTGCACCTAGAAAACTTTGGCACGTTTAAGGGGGACAACCGCTTAACTTATTTTGATCTCAATGATTTTGATGAAGCAGTGCTCGCTCCCTGTACTTGGGACTTGGCGCGGTTTCTCGCCAGCATTTTTGTCGGTGCCAATGCCTTGGGCCTCAGCGAAACAGAGGCGATCGCTCTTGCTAATTGTTTTTTAACTAGTTATAAGCAAGCGCTGCTGTTTGGTAAAGCAGGCTGGGTAGAGCGGGGAACGGCGACTGGTTTAGTCCAAGAGTTATTGAATCAGTTAAGGCAGCGTAAACGCCAAGATTTTCTGAACAGCCGCACCGAAGTAAAGGGCAGCACCCGCCGCATTCGCTTAGATGGCAAACGAGCCTTGCCAATTGCCAGCGCTGAGCGCAAGAAAATTACTGCCTTAATCGAGAAATTCAGGGTGCAGCAAGCTAAACCCAAGTTTTTTAAGCTGCTGGATGTGGCCCAACGAGCAGCAGGTACAGGCAGTTTGGGCATAGAGCGCTATATCTTACTCGTTGTCGGTCATGGCTCACCTGATGACAATTACCTACTGGATCTCAAGCAAGCTCAGACTTCTGCCTTGCAGCCTTATTTAACGGCACCGCAACCTCAATGGCAAAATGAGGCGGAGCGGATTGTCTCAGTTCATCAACGAGTGCAAGCAAGCTCACCCGCTCTCCTGAGGACGCTGGCGCAGGGTGATAAATCTTTTGTTTTAACGGAACTCCAACCCTTTGAAAACCGAGTCAATTTGGAGGCCAATCGCGGCAGGCTGAAGCGATTAGAAAAAGTAGTCGTGACTATGGGCGAGGTTGTGGCTTGGGGGCAACTGCGGAGTGGAGGGCGGCAAGGCTCGGCGATCGCCGATGAGCTGATTGACTTTGCCCAACAACAAACCTGGCCAGCCACAGTGATGGATTACGCCCGACATTATAGTCAGCAAGTAGCGCAAGACTGGCGCGAGTTCCGTGAAGCCCTTAAAGACGGCGTGGTTGAGCAGCCTAATCTGGAAACAACGGCGGTTGCGCGTTCATAGACCTGCTGTCGGCACTCAATCTATATTCCCCCTGCGTAGAAATGCTGCTTGAATAACCCATTACTCAGCAGCCAATTGTGCCAGTTGTTTCAATTCTATAAACCAGATGCCAAAGCCATAGGCAAAAGGCTAGCCTTGCGGGTAACTTGCATCGCTCCTTAGCACCTATGGCACATCTATGGCAAAAGAATTGGCGATTCGGACTCGTGGGTTGACTAAGCAGTTTGACCGTCACATTGCCGTCCACGATTTAGATTTAGAAGTTGAAATGGGGGAAGTTTACGGCCTGATTGGGCCGAATGGAGCTGGAAAAACTACCCTGATTCGTATGTTGGCGGCAGCAGAAGAACCCACCACAGGCGAAATTTTTATCAATGGCGATCGCCTGTTGCGAGACCATAGCAACCCCAACTTAAAGCAACGGCTGGGCTACTTGCCAGATGACTTTCCGCTCTACGATGACTTAACGGTTTGGGACTACCTCGACTACTTTGCGCGGCTTTACCGTTTGCGAGACCCCCGGCGGACTCGACGCTTACGCGATGTCTTGGAACTGGTGCAACTCAGCCACAAGAGAAACAGCGCGATCGCGACCTTATCTCGTGGCATGAAACAGCGGCTCAGCCTAGCCCGCACCATCATTCATGAACCGATTCTGCTACTGCTAGATGAGCCTGTATCGGGTCTTGACCCCATTGCCCGGATGCAGTTTCGCGAAATCATTAAGGTTTTGCGCGAAGCGGGTATGACAATTTTGATTTCGTCACACGTCCTCAGCGACTTAGCCGAGCTTTGTACCTCGGTTGGGATTATGGAGCTGGGCTATTTGGTCGAAAGTGCTTCTCTCAAAGACCTATATCGTCGTCTGAGTCGGCAACAAATTGTGCTGGCAACGCTAGGGAGCTTGGAGGCATTGCAGGCGGAGTTGAGAAATTACTCCTCGGTCGAAGGTTACGGGTGTGATGCGTAAAGCCCCCGCGTTTCAACCGGGGGATATAAGCGAAGGGTTGAATTTATTCAACCGTGATGCGGGTCGTTAATGTAGTTCATTACCTTCTGGGTGCTAATCTTTCCCGT
>JAHHIL010000076.1 GCA_019358975.1 Trichocoleus desertorum ATA4-8-CV12 | reverse complement strand
TCCTCAGCAAGGTTTCTTGCTCTGGAGTTGGATAAAAACGGAATTTGAAAGCGCGTTCTGCCATGCCTCACATTTTAACATTTCATCTGTGAGGATACAAACACCTGCTGGCGACCTTTGTTCGCCGTTCCTGTCCCTAAAGGAGTGGGTTTCTCGGAGATTTCTATGAAGTAGTTAGATCAGGCGATCGCGCTCAATTTCTTCAATTACCTGTAAGCCGCGTGGATCACCCACTTTCAGCAAAGCAGTTTTGGCATCTTCTTGGACACCCAGTTCTTCATCCTCGGCAAAGGCTTCGATCAGCGCATCAATTGCCGTGGCATAGACTACATTAGAAGGCAGTTCGCGGCACAGTTGCCCCACCGACCAAGCACAATTGCTCCGCACCGCCGCCACCGGATCGCGCCTTAAGCCCTCAATCAGGGGTGGAATCGCAGCGATTACGGATTCGTAATTCACATCCGACATTTGAGCCAAGGCACTCGCAGCCCAAAGTCGCACCGCAGAAATATCGGTTTTGAGCGCATCAATCAATGGCAGGAGGGAACGGCGATCGCGGCAATTGCCCAAGGCCCAAACTACGCCTTTGCGCACATAGCCATTCCAATCGCGATTCAGTTGGTCAATTAAGGGCTCCACTGCGTCGTGGCTAGGATTTCGCCCCAAACCGTAGGCTGCACTGACTCGCACCAACGGGCAAGCATCTTGCAACAGACTAATTAGTTGCGGGATGGCGCGCTCATCCTGCAATTCACAAAAGGCTCTGGCTGCCAACATCCGCTGGTTGGTCTCAGATGAGTCTAAGAGCGCTAGCATCGCCTCAGGATTTGGCTTGGGCGTTTCAGACTCAGCATCAATTGGCCCCATCCGGTCGAGGGGGCTTTCCAGTTCGGCCTCAAGATCGAGTACTGTTAGATCGTCATCATCATACATACTGTCACTTTACAGCACTTCGCGAGATGCATGAGCAGGTCAACAGATAGACTTTTTGCAATTAATTTGAAAGTCACTGTAGCCGCAGCTTAGGGTTCGGTAAGCGGTGATTCTAACGGTTTAACCATCCATAAAGCCTGCGTTTGAAATCCTAACTTTTGGTACAGATTGAGCGCAGGTTGGTTGGCTTGAAAGACTTGTAGTCCCAGTTGGCGATCGCCCCTTGCCTGAGACCAAGCGATCGCATGTTGTACTAACGCTGAGGCAATTCCTCGCCGTCGATGTTCTGGTGCCACATACAGCAGAAAAATACAAGCATGGCGATCGCCTGTGACTTGATCGACCGAGTTACCCAGCCACAGGCAAGCCACAGGAGACGAAACTCCGCGAGATAACATTGTCGTGACTACAGCAATAGGATTTGCCGCTTCTGGCTCTACCCACCACACCGGACTCTCATTCGTTAGATAACGCTCTACGGTCTGTGCCAAATGAGAGAAATCCTGATCTGGATACAACTCCTGGTAAGTTCGCTGCATAAACTTCACCAGCAAGGCTCGTTCCAAACTAGAGCCAGAACGTAGCCAGTAACCTGGCAATAACAGCTTGGGCGAGGACACCACTCTCTAAATTACGGGAGTAGGGTGATTAAAGTTGCTCGGACAGGGCTGGATCATCTGGCAACCCCTTAATTAAGGCTGAAAGGGCAGGCGGTAGATCAGCCACTTGTTCTGCGCTAGTGGGAGCACTTTGCAAGCCCACCCCTTCGATTGGCGCAGGTGCAGCCATGTCGCCAGGCAAGAAAATCCGGGCGCTAACCGCAACCAAGGCCACTAAAAAGACCAAGACTACGATCAGGGGGGCGATGTACTGACGGAAGAAAGCCATAGTGACAGGGAAGCGAGGGTGGAAAACTTGTCTGAGAAGAAACCTAAGATTTGTGAAGCGACTCTTTCTTCATCCTACACCCAAGCTTAGAAATCTTTTTCTTCTGTATCTGCTATGGCTAAAGCGATAGGTGGGGCATTCCAAGGGGCAACGTAGGGAAGTAAGAGTAGACCAGGTAAAGTAGCTACTAAGGAAAGCAAAAAGAAGTTTGGCCATCCAGTTACTTTTGCAATTTCCCCCGCGGGCGCACTCAAAATATCTCTACTAACAGCCATGAGACTTGATAACAAAGCAAACTGAGTTGCGGAAAATTGATGGTTACAAAGGCTCATGATGAATGCAACTGCCACAGCAGCAACCAATCCTGCACAAAAATTCTCTAAATTAATAGCTAGCACTAAAAGCATACTATCTTTACCAACTGTGGCAAGGAAGAAGTAACCCAGGTTACTAAGTCCTTGTAAGAGGCCAAAGACCCACAGGCTGCGATTGATGCCAATGGCTAATAGAACTGCTCCACCCACTAAAATCCCAACACTAGTAGCCCAGAAACCCATCACACCTTGGACAAAAGCCAGTTCAGACTTACTAAACCCGGTTTCTATTAGGAAGGAAAATGCCATATTTCCTACTAATGAATCTCCAAGCTTGTAAAGCAAAATAAATAGAAAAATTAGGCTCCCAGCTTTACCTCCCATACGCTGAAAAAATTCTTGGAAGGGACGATAAACCGCATCTAAAAGTGATGAAGGAGCGCGAGCGCGAAAAATTGGTTCTGGAGCCCATAAAGAAGTAATAATTCCTATGGCCATAAAACCCGCCATCGCCAGATATACTGCTGGCCAGGGTAAATACTCTGCCAAAAACAGTGTTAGCGAGCCAGTGAGTAATAAAGCAACTCGATAACCAAAGACCCAAATAGATGCACCAGCTTCTAACTCTTGAGGTTCTAAAACATCAGTGCGGTAAGCATCCCCAGCAATATCTTGAGTAGCACCTAAGAACGTAATAACCAAGGCATTAATAGCCAGAAGCTGTAAAGCTGTAGCAGGTTTCTGCATCGCCATAGTAGCGATCGCAAGCAGCAAGCTTATTTGAGTAATAATGAGCCAGCCCCGCCGCCGCCCCATAAACGGGGGTACAAATCGATCCAGGACAGGTGACCAGAGGAACTTTAAAGAGTAAGGCAGACTGACTAGCCCAATCCATCCAATAGCTCCCAAATCTACCCCTACTTCCGTCATCCAGACTTGTAACGTTCGGCTAGCCAGAAACAAGGGTAAGCCAGAAGAAAAGCCTAGCAGCAATAATGCAGCCATTTTGCGGCTTTGAAAGACTTGCAGCACAGATTGATTTGCTTTCACAGTTAATTAGAATTCCTCCCACAACAGAGCCTTCCTGTTGCAGCCTGTCAATCATGCCACAGGAAAATTCAAGCACTCATTGATTGTAGAGAGGTGTTACAAAATTACGCTAAAGCTGACTCCAGACCTCGCCAAACACCCACAAGCGAACCTTGAACTTGTACGTGACTAGCAGATACTTCAATCGGTGGATACTTCACATTCGCAGGCTTCAGTGTCACTTTGCTGCCCTTGCGGTGGAAATGCTTCAAAGTGGTGCCATGCCCCTCTACCATTGCGGCGACAATGGTGCCGTTCTTAAGAGATTTAGGATCGGCAACGGGTTTCATAATCACAACATCACCAGGCGCGATCAGTGCTTCGATCATGCTGTCGCCCGTGACCCGCAACGCGAAATATTGAGGTTGCAGCAAGAGATTAGACAGGTCTAGCCGATCTACCGTATCGGTAAATGGCTCTACCAAGCCACCTGCGGCGATCGCTCCTAGAATGGGCACTCCTTGAGTATCCGCTTGCAAAATCCGAATTGTGCGGGCTTTGCCTTCTGTCCAACTAATGTATCCCTTAGTGCGTAAGTGCTCTAAGCGGCTCTGAATGGGAGCTGGAGATTTCAAATCCATCGCCTGCATCATTTGCCGAATCGAGGGCGAATGGCGATGCTGACGGATATACTCTAGTAACCAGTCGAAGAGTTGCTGTTGGGCTTCAGTGAGGCGTTCCATAAAAAAATTCTAGGTGGCTGATAAATCTCACCCCATAGAACACTTGTATCATCTCGATGCTCGTCTGTCTAGCCCTGAGTCCAATCAATCTGCGATCGCTTATGTACTGGCTCCCAAAAGGCTCGCTAGCAAAGCTTTCTGCGCATGGAGGCGATTTTCTGCCTGGTCCCAAATCTTGGACTGTTCTCCTTCCATCACCGCATCAGTAATTTCTTCTCCCCGGTGAGCAGGTAGGCAATGCAAAGCGATCGCCTTGGGGTCTGCCAAACTCAGCAGTGATTCGTTCACTTGATAGGGCTGAAAAATGGGAATTCTAGCCGCCGCATCAGCTTCCTGCCCCATACTGGCCCAGACATCGGTGTAAAGAACTTGAGTTCCTTTGACCGCCACTTCTGGATTAAGGGTGATCAGGACTTCAGAACGATTACTTGCGATCGCTTTGGCTTGCTCCACAATCGCTGGTAAAGGTTGGTATTCCGGTGGTGTCGCTATACGCACATTCATTCCTACCAACGCACAGCCTAATAGGAGAGAATGAGCCACATTGTTGCCATCTCCTAGGTAGGTCAACGTTAGGCCCGCTAGAGAACCAAACGTCTCCTGAACAGTTAACAGATCCGCCAAAATTTGACAGGGATGCTCTAGATCACTCAAGGCATTGATGACAGGAATTTGAGCATGATGGGCAAATGTTTCCAAATCTTGCTGCTCAAACGTGCGGATCGCCATGATGTCGAGATAGCGATCGAGGACACGGGCTGTATCTTCCAACGGCTCCCCGCGCCCGACCTGAGTCACGTTTGGGTTGAGGTCTAGGACTTGCCCTCCGAGTTGATACATCGCCACAGAAAAGCTGACCCGTGTCCGAGTCGAAGCTTTATAAAACAGCAACCCTAGAACTTTGGGGCAATGGGGTGCCACTTTGCCCAACTTCATCTGACCTGCCAAATGCAGCAGCTCCTGCACCTCGTCTGGGCTCAGATCTGCCAAACTCAGAAGATCCCGTCCTTTCATTGCCTCCATGCTGATCCTCATTCACTGAAGCAAACTGCCTTGATGCTTACAGATGCTAACCGCCAGCCACCTGCAAGTTACCCTGAATCGCCTGACTGAGAGGCCGTCTTAAAACCCTACCAGATCCTTCAGCGATAACCTAGCCAGCAAACCTTGATATTGCCTGGTTTATAGCTAAGGAGCTTTAGTCGCTAAAAGTTGCTTGCTCTGCTGCAAAATGGCATCTAAACCCATATCCTTGACCAAGAAGCCATCCGCCTCAGGACAAAGTGCTCGGCCCGCCCCAATGTCCTGCTGGCTCAAGAATCCAGTCGCCAAGATCAAAATAGGTGGATGCAATAAGTTATTTTTGAGCTGACAAATTAACTCACAGCCATTCATGTTTCTCTCAAATCTAGCGGGTGGAATTGAGAAGTCAACGATCGCTAGATCATACTCATGGGCTTTAGATAAAAAGCTGTAGACATCTACATAAGTAGAAACTGCAAACTCATTTCTAAAAAATCGTTGAATGGCAAATCCCCATTGGGGGTCATCATCCAGTACAGCAATCTTAAACATTAGATTAGTGGTGACTTGTTAATAAGTGATTACTGAGTGATTACTTAGCGGTTGCATTGGTGGGATTGAGTTGAGCGATCGCGACGAGAAGTGCATCGTAATCGGTAATGGGCTTTGTGCAAAATTCATCTGCTTGAGAAGCGGCTAAAAGGGCCTGACGCTCCGCCACCATTGCATAAGCAGTCACCAAAATAATTGGGATGTGCGCAGTTTGGGGATGAGTTTTGAGGAGGCGGGCTAAGTCAGCGCCACTTACTGCCTGCCCCTCCCACTGGGCTCCCGGCAAATTAACATCCATCAGAACTAAATGCACATTTCCAGTTTGGCATTGGCAAAAAATCTCTGCTGGATCATCTGTAATTTGAACTTGATGACCGCCTAGCCGCTGGATGAGCTTAGCTGTGCCTTTAGCGAGTAAGTAATCATCATCAACTAGCAGAATATTCAACTTTATTCCTCACCTCATCAGGAATCAAATAAATTAAATGTGCAAAAAGACAAAGTGTTGGCATTGCGCTAAGGATTATTTCTGCAAGTCTTAAACATTTGGATCGGGCAAAGTAAAACTGACTTTAGTGCCTTGGTCTTTACCAGAGCTTTCGATCCAGATCCTGCCACCCATCAGCTCCACCAAGCGTCTACAAATCGTCAAACCTAAACCTGTTCCCCCATAGCGTCGCTTAATCGAACCATCTGCCTGGACAAAGGGTTCAAACAATAAGTCTCGCTTACTAATATCGATGCCTATTCCTGTATCTGCCACGGAGATCTCCACAACTTGTGGATGAAAGTTTGGATCGGAGTTATCAATCTTTCTAATTGCTTGAATGCGAATCTCACCCTGACTCGTGAATTTCAAGGCATTAGAAACCAGGTTGGTCAAAATTTGTCTCAGCTTGACTTTGTCTGCCTCAACATTGTCAACTTCACAATCAACAATGAGGGCAATACCTTTACGACGGCTATCTAAATTGAATAAATTTTGCTCTTCTTGCAACAGAGTGGGCAAATGAACCATTTCCAAATTAATGTTCATCCGACCCGCTTCAATCTTGGCAATATCTAAAACATCATTAATAATGGCAACTAAGTTCTCGGCGGATTGATAAGCGACTTGGATGTATTCTTTAAGTTCTTCTTCGTTGTCGTAAAAACCTTCTTTCAATAATTTCAAATAGTTCAAAGTTGAAGCCAATGGAGTGCGTAACTCATGGCTGGTGGAAGATAGAAAATCAGACTTGAGGCGACTCGCTTCCTCAGCTACTGCTCGCGCTGCATGTAGCTCTTGATTACGCATTTCTACCAAAAGTCGCTGCTCACGCTCGCATTGGTAGAGCCGATTTTGCATTACGGCCATCGAAAGGTGAGTCCCTAAAGATTGAATCAATTCGATTTCGCTCCGTAGCCAAGCTTGAGCCTGACCACTCTTTAACTCACGCCAGATCTTAAAGGATTGGCGAGGCCGCTGCTGGCGTTCGTCCGAGTCCCAGTGCCCTGCCCACAGTTTTTCCGTATCGACTTCATCTCGAAAAATACTCAAGCAGCCTAAAGATTGCCGACCGTAGCGCAAAGGCATGATTAAAATGCTACGAATCTGGCTTGTGGCAAAAGTAGGTTGCAGCGCAGCTAGATCAGGCTCCTGATAAAGGTCATCGATGGCCCGGATACTAGGAATGGCTTGATAGACAATGGGTCGCACTTCTCCATTCACTTCGGGCATCAGAGCCATGCTAGATTTCAGCGCTGCTTCTCCCTGTATGTGAGGCAGCAATGAGCCAATGTCGAGGGACGATGACTGCAAAGTCAGCGATGGACTCGCGATGAGTTGCTGCCAAAAACTGCTTTCCTCCAGCAAATCAAGTTGACTATCCTCAGCGAGGACGGGCTGCTTACCATAGGTGTAGAGGCTACCAGAGGTATTAGGTTCGCTCGTCAGCAGAAACAATCGGCCCCCAGAGCCTCCGACGGACTGAACTACCCGCTTTAGGACAATTTGCAGAATTTCTTGAATGTTGAGTGGGGCATGGAGCAGCGTCGAAATTTGGTTAATGATGGCTTCTCGACGAGCTTGTTCCCTCGCTTGGCTCAGTAAATTGGATTGAGCGATCGCGATCGAAACTTGGTCGGCCACCATCTGCACAATTTCGAGATCTGCTTCAGAAAAAGCCTTAGACTCAGCGTGATGCGAGACTAGCAGCCCCCAAAGCTGCCGCTGGTGCAAAATGGGCACAACCAATGAAGACTTCACCCCCATTGCCGTTAAATACTCCACGTGGCAAGGGTCTACGGGACGCTGCAACATCTCCACCACTGCCAGATCTTCAGCTGTCTCCGGAGAACTGAGGCGAGTCAAGCTGATCTGCTGCGTCGTGATATCCACAATCGATCGCTGCCGAGCTTTGACGAACATTTCTCGGGCTTCCATTGGAATGTCATCCGCTGGAAAGTTTAGCCCTAGCAGAGACGGCAACCGCTGCTGATAAATAGACTCCGCGATCACCTCACCACTATCATCCGCCTGAAACCGATAGATCTTGACCCGGTCAGTGCCCAAAAACGATCGCATTTCTGCCACAGTTGCAGACAGGATTTCGGGCAGTTCTAAGGACTGACGGATGCGGTTCGTCATCCGGTTCAATAGAGTTCCTTGAGAAAGCAGGGATTGCTCTATTTGCTCATCTCTACTGCTGCTCTCTGGCTGGTTCATTTTCAGGTAGCGTGATTACTCAGGGAAACAAAAGCTTATAGATTTAGGGTTCCACCAATTTTGCTTTTTGCAACAGCAAGCTCAGTTGGCTCATGACTCAAATGTTTGATGTTTCACTGTTTCCGGTTAAGCCACCACAGGAATCAAGGGAAAGGGATCTCCATTTATTTCGACCAGATCAGGCTCCAACTGAGCCAGAGTTGCGATCGCCCCATCCAACAAATCCAACCCTTGCTGCACCGTTTCGATCAAGCACAACTGGCCGCGTAGCTCAGCTGCCCCAGAAAAGCCTTTGACATACCAAGTCATGTGCTTACGAGCTTGCCGAATCCCGCGATCGCCCTTGTACTCCCACAGTGCCTGTAAATGCTCTCGCGCACACAGCAACCGTTCGATTTGAGTGGGCAGGGCTTTTGCAGTGCCAGTTTTGAGAAAGTGATCAATCTCTCCCACCAAAAAGGGATAACCCATCGTGCCACGCGAGCACATCACCCCATCCGCCCCCGTTTGCTCTAGGCATTCCACGGCTGACTCCACGGAGAAAATATCGCCATTGGCAATCACCGGAATCGTGAGTTTTTCCTTCACCCGACCGATCCATTCCCACTTAGCAGAACCGTTGTAGCCTTGGGCGCGAGTCCGGGCATGTACTGTCAACATTTGGGCTCCCGCATCTTGCAGCCGTTGGGCAAACTCCAGAATGTTAATCTCCTCGTCAGTCCAGCCGATGCGAGTTTTCACCGTTACAGGCACATTCACCGCTTCTACCACTGTTCGCACGATCGCCTCTGCCGTTTGAGGATCACGCAGCAGCGAAGAACCACCCCCATTCTTGGTAATTTTGTTTACTGGACAGCCCATATTGATGTCGATCGTGTCCGCTCCTTCCGCCACCGCCATCCGCGCTGCTTCTGCTAGAAAGTCCGGGCGACAGTCAAACAACTGAATACTAATGGGGCGCTCGTTGGGGTCAATCTCCATAATTTTAGGCAAATGCTTCACATGGCAAAGCCCACTCGCCTGCACCATCTCGGTATACATCATCGAGTCAGAAGCATAGCGCCGCACCAACCGCCGAAACACTAGATCCGTCACGCCCGACAGCGGAGCCTGAAGCACCCGACTGTTAACTTCAAAGGAACCAATTTTCAGCGGACTAGACAGACGAGCCTTCAGGCTGGGAGACAAAGAAACCATTATGAGCTGAAGAGAGGTGAAGGACTAAGAGATTGCCAGGGCTACACAGGCAATAGCTTTTCAAGTTGGTGTCTTGAGTTGACCTCTCCCCAAACCCCTCTCCTACAGGAGAGGGACTTTGAATCTAACTCCCCTTCCCTCGGAGGGAAGGGGCTGGGGGTTAGGTTTCAAGGCCATGTTCCTGAGCTTCTACATTGTAAGTAACTGAGCTAACTGATTAGAGCAGAAAAGCTTAGAGCACAAATGCGATCGCCCCTTCTTTAAACCAGCTTTTGGATCAGTCGGCAAACACGACTCAGCGCTTACGGTTCCCCTGAATGCGACCTGAGGTATTGCTGCCTACAGTAGAGATATTGCAACCCAAGCAATGCTCCTAACCCCATGCAAACCCCATTCTGACCATCCACTCAAAATAGCATTGCACAACTAACTCACCCTAAAACCCCTTCTGGAGGGGGTCTGGGGACGCAGCCGTCCCTCAGCGGGGGTTTGGGGGCAGGTGCCCCCAAGGGCTCGGTTCTTCCAAATAAAGTAGAAGAAACCCAGCAACCCCTCCAGAACCGACCATCCAGGTTCGGTAAATACCCCTTCAAGAGAAAGGCCAACGACAAGCAGTATAGAGATTAGTGCGGTTGCCTGGTCTGACGTTACGTAGTAGCTAACTGCCGACAGAACACCAGTTCAGTTATCAGCCCTGCCCCACCTCTAAACAAACTTGGCCGCTTAAAATCGCTAAGTCTTCCGTATTGAATTGAATAGAGCCGGAGAATTTTATGGCAAAAGTTGTTGGTATTGATTTAGGCACGACAAACTCGTGCGTTGCAGTAATGGAGGGTGGCAAGCCTACTGTAATTGCGAATGCAGAAGGCTTCCGCACCACCCCATCGGTTGTCGCCTTTGCCAAGAATGGCGATCGCCTCGTGGGTCAGATTGCTAAGCGTCAAGCCGTAATGAACCCCGAAAACACCTTCTACTCAGTGAAGCGGTTCATCGGTCGCCGCTTTGACGAAGTATCAAACGAACTCACCGAAGTTTCCTACAAAGTCCTCAACATCAACGGCAACGTTAAGATTGACTCCCCTGCCCAAAGCAAGCAGTTTGCACCTGAAGAAATTTCTGCTCAAGTCTTGCGGAAGCTGATCGAGGATGCCAGCAAGTACTTAGGCGACACGGTTACCCAAGCTGTGATCACCGTCCCTGCTTACTTCAACGACTCCCAGCGCCAAGCCACCAAAGACGCTGGCAAAATCGCTGGGGTTGAAGTGCTGCGGATCATCAACGAGCCGACAGCTGCCTCCCTTGCTTACGGTCTCGATCGCAAGAGCAACGAAACCGTTCTAGTTTTTGACTTGGGTGGTGGTACCTTCGACGTTTCCATCCTCGAAGTCGGCGATGGTGTCTTTGAAGTATTGGCTACCTCTGGTGACACTCACTTAGGTGGCGACGACTTCGACAAAAAGATCGTAGATTGGCTCGCTGACCAATTCCGGAGCGCTGAAGGCATAGACCTCCGCAAAGATAAGCAAGCCCTCCAGCGCCTCACCGAAGCTGCTGAGAAAGCCAAAATTGAGCTGTCTAGCGTCACTCAAGCGGAAATCAACCTGCCCTTCATCACCGCGACTCAAGACGGTCCCAAGCACCTCGACACGACCCTAACTCGCGCCAAGTTTGAAGAACTATGTGCAGACTTGATCGATCGCTGCCGCATCCCCGTTGAAGCTGCTCTCCGTGACTCCAAGCTTGACAAGAGCGCGATCGACGAAGTGGTACTGGTGGGTGGTTCGACCCGAATTCCAGCAGTCCAAGAAATTGTCAAGCGTGTCCTAGGCAAAGACCCCAACCAAACCGTTAACCCTGATGAAGTGGTAGCTGTAGGTGCAGCTATTCAAGCAGGTGTGCTGGCAGGTGAAGTCAAGGACATCTTGCTGCTCGACGTGACTCCGCTCTCTCTGGGTGTAGAAACCTTGGGTGGCGTTATGACCAAGATTATTCCTCGCAACACCACCATCCCCACCAAGAAATCCGAAGTCTTCTCGACAGCGGTTGATGGTCAAACCAACGTGGAAATCCATGTCCTGCAAGGTGAGCGGGAAATGGCCAACGACAACAAAGACCTGGGGGTCTTCCGTCTAGATGGCATTCCTGCGGCTCCTCGTGGCGTGCCTCAAATTGAAGTCACCTTCGACATTGATGCTAACGGTATCCTCAATGTCCGTGCCAAGGACAAGGGGACTGGCAAAGAACAGTCGATCAGCATCACTGGCGCTTCTACCCTACCCAAGGACGACGTGGAGCGCATGGTCCGTGAAGCTGAACAAAACGCAACGGCTGACCAAGAGCGTCGTGAGAGAATCGACCTCAAGAACCAAGCCGATACTCTGGTTTACCAAGCTGAGAAGCAAATTGGTGAGCTAGGAGATAAAGTTCCAGCTGGTGATAAAACCAAAGCTGAAGGATTGATCAAAGACCTGAAGGACGCTTCTAGCCAGGAAGATTACGATCGCATCAAAACTCTAACCACCGAATTGCAACAGACGCTTTATAGCATTGGTAGCAACATCTACCAGCAAGCGGGTGGCGGTGCAGCTCCTGATGGCGCAACTGGTGCTCCTGGCCCTGATGCTGGCCCCACGGGCGGTAGCGGCAGCGGTGATGATGACGTGATCGACGCTGAGTTCTCGGAAACTAAATAAGCGATTCATTCGTCAACTCTAACGAATCGCTAGATCTGTACAGACTAAGGTCTGATGGTATCAGTCAGCTATGGGAGGTTTCTCTCGGCCCTGAACTATCGGGCCTTTTTGTTTGGAGCCAATTTCTTAAAAAAAACTGGAGAAAACCGAGTTTTTATTTTGGTTTAGAGATACTTAGAGGTTTAACCACGACAGGTTGGTTCTGAGGGAAAGAGCTAAGGCTTGTCAGCGATCGCAGAGTTGGGTTTCTCGCCATGCCAAATCACCCTCTGTTCTACCCTGTATCTGAGCATCTTCCAGCAACACCGCTCCACGACCAAATTCAGATTGCTTTAGCGATCGCTGATCCACAGGTTCTCAAGTCACTCTTAACGAACTGTTTGCCTGCAATCGCTCTACCTCACCAGATTGGCGAAGTCAGCGCAGAAATCGGGATTCCCTTGCAGGATCAACAAACTGCCGATGCTGTGGTTCATTTTGAGGCGGTTAAATGTATCTTGGCGGATTCTCCTCCTGTAGCGTCTTCGGGAGAAGCTGAATCCTGCCATAATCCTTATCGTCACCAAACCAGAACTAGCCAGACCAGACATTCCCGATGCGAGTCGGAAAGCCTGACGCTAGCCCACAACGTTTCTCTAGCTCAGGCGATCGCGCTTTTAACAAAAGTCGGATTTGGGCCGCAGCAAGTACAGGAAATTCTGCACCTGTCCTACGAAGCCTCGCACAAGTCCTGGTGGTATGCCTTGGATGCAGCAGGGCATTTCTCCATCCCGTTTCTGCGTTATATTCGTACGCTGCGCTACCCAGACGGGACATTTAGCCTGCAATACAAAGATTATTTTTCTGAAACCAAACCTGTGGGTTTTCAAAGCTTGCCCCAGAAAGTTTTAGTTATAGTCCGGGAGGACAGCCAAAGTTTTAGCCAGACACTCCGCCAGATCAATGCGGATAGAACGGCTCTAGGCATCACTCAGGCAATCTTGATTTGCAACACGATCGCCGAGTTGGAAGCGCAAGCCTTTATTACTCAAGGCATTAGCCTTTATCCTGCCACCGAGTTAATTTTGCCGACTCAAGCCAACTGTGCCATTTGTGCTACTCGCGCTTGCCCAATGAATGGCACCGCAGATTCTGCGATCGCCGTTTGTTATCGCTTTTGTCTAGAGGGCAGCTACGTCTGAGCGGTTATGAGATAATAATCTCCGGTCTGAAAGGGGAACCTATGCGCCTGTCTCAAATGCTCTTTGTCACACTGCGGGAAGATCCAGCGGAAGCGGAAATCCCCAGTCATAAATTGTTGTTGCGGGCAGGATATATCCGGCGGATTGGCAGCGGCATCTATGCCTATTTACCGCTAATGTGGCGAGTGCTGCAAAAAGTCTCCCAGATTGTGCGCGAAGAAATGAACGCGACGGGGGCACAGGAATGCCTATTACCGCAGTTGCAACCAGCGGAGTTGTGGCAAGAGTCGGGCCGTTGGGACACCTATACCAAGGCCGAAGGCATCATGTTTTCCTTGGTCGATCGCCAAGAGCGGGAGATGGGACTCGGCCCCACCCACGAAGAGGTGATCACCACGGTGGCGCGAGAGATGATTCGCTCCTATCGGCAATTGCCCACCCACCTCTATCAAATTCAGACCAAGTTCCGCGATGAAATTCGGCCTCGCTTTGGCTTGATGCGGGGGCGCGAGTTCATCATGAAGGATGGTTACTCTTTCCATGCGACTGAGGACAGCTTAAAAGAAACCTACCAAGCGATGTACCAAGCCTACAGCAATATGTTCCGGCGCTGTGGGTTGGCGTTCCGCGCGGTAGAAGCGGATTCTGGGGCGATCGGGGGTTCTGGCTCCAATGAGTTTATGATTTTGGCGGAAGCGGGCGAAGATGAAGTGCTCTACACCGACGATGGCAAGTACGCCGCCAACGTGGAGAAGGCTGTATCTCTGCCTGCCGATACTGAGCCTTCCCCGTTCACAACTTACGAGAAGCGGGAGACTCCAGGCACCGACACGATCGAAAAGCTGTGCCAGTTGCTCAAATGCTCTCCTAGCCAAATCGTCAAAAACGTTCTGTACCAAGCGGTTTACGACAACGGCACCACTGTCTTGGTGCTAATTAGCATTCGCGGCGACCAGGAAATCAATGAAGTCAAACTGCAAAACGAATTGGTGCGGCAAGCAGGGCAGTTCGGAGCCAAAACTGTAATTGCACTCACGGTTCCAGATGCTACCGCTCAAACTAAGTGGGCGGCTCAACCATTACCTCTGGGTTATATTGCCCCAGACATCGCTGACACATACATCCAATCCGCGAAGAACTTAGCGCCGAAATTCCTGCGGTTGGTCGATCCGACCGTGGTGGAGCTGAAGAACTTTGTTACGGGAGCCAACGAGTCTGGTTATCACGTGGTAGGTGTAAATTGGGGTGAGCAGCTCCAGTTGCCCAAACTAGCGGTCGATTTGCGGAAAGCCAAACTCGGCGATCGCGCCGTACATGACCCCAGCCAAACATTACAAAGTGCTCGTGGTATTGAGGCAGGTCACATCTTCCAACTAGGCACCAAGTACTCTAAGGCGATGGGAGCCACCTACACCAATGAGCAAGGTGAAGAAGCGCCGTTGATCATGGGTTGCTATGGCGTGGGTGTTTCCCGTGTGGCTCAAGCTGCGGTGGAGCAGTCCTACGACAAAGACGGCATCATCTGGCCTGTGGCGATCGCCCCTTATCAAGCGATCGTGGTAATTCCCAATGTGAATGATGCCGATCAAGTGAAAGCAGCAGAACAGCTCTACACTGAGCTAAACCAGGCAGGGATTGACACCCTACTGGATGACCGAAACGAGCGGGCGGGAGTCAAATTCAAAGATGCCGACTTGATTGGCATTCCTTACCGCATCGTCACGGGCAAGTCGCTCAAAGACGGCAAAGTGGAAGTGGTGCAGCGAGCGAACAAAACCGCGCAGGAACTCCCACTCACCGAAGTGGTGTCTACGATTCAGCAATGGGTGAATGCCGCCTGCTCCTAGAAATACCTCTCCCCAACCCCTCCCCGACGCGGAGAGTGACTTTGACTCTGGCTCCCCTTCCCTAGTAGGGAAGGGGCTGGGGGTTAGGTTTCACGGTGATCTGCACTTGCTAAAAGCCTTGTGTATACACAGTGCCTTCTCCCAGGGAAGGGAGCTAGGGGGTTAGGTCGGTCGCACCTCCTCAACTCCGGATCTATTATGGAATTCCTCACCATTTTTCTGTCGAGCCTAATTGCTCTAGTGTCACCCGCAGGCTTGGTGATCGATCGCGTGGCCGAAAATGCGGTGCGATCGCAGTTTAAGTCGGTGGAGCAGTTACAAATCCGAGTGGATAACGCTCCCAGTTACCAAATTGTCCAAGGCAAGGCAGAAAAGGTACGGATTGCGGGTCGAGGCTTGTTTCCCCTGCCAGAATTCCGGATTGCCGCGTTGGACGTTGAGACTGATCCGATTGATATCAATCCTCGCGGGGGTAAAGGTCTGAAGCTCGATCGCCCTTTACAAGCAGGGGTGCATCTGGTTTTGACCCGAGCGGACATCAATCGCGCCCTCAGTTCCCCAACAGTTACTAAACGTTTGCGGGATTTGGGGGCTAGCGCTCTAGACGACTCAGAAGCCCAGCAGGTGCAACGCTACGATTTTCTCAACCCTCAAGTGGAGCTGCTGGCAAACAATCGGATTCGGGTCAAGGCGGAGTTGCAAGAACAGGGGCAAAGCGATCGCCTCCAGATTACTGTCGAGTCGGGTCTAGCAGTTTTGGCTGGGAAGCGATTGCAATTGGTGGAGCCGCGCATTAGCGTGAACGGGGAAGCAGTACCCCAGGAAATTTTAGATCCGATCGCTAGGGGAGTTACCGAGCGGTTTGACCTCGACCAACTAGCGGGGCCAGAAGTAACAGCACGGCTCCTACAATTGAAGATAGTCCCGGAGCAACAGATCGGTATTGTGGCTTTTATTCGCGCTGAAACGCCTCCCGCTTCCCCTGCCACCCCATCAAACTAGAGGTTAGGCGAAAAAGTTGGGTATGCTCTTGTAGTCACTGGTCGCTCGCCCGGTGATTTGGGTGCGTTGTTGCCATCATCAGCTCTGGTAGTGCATTTACCACACTACTAAACCTTCAACAGGAGCTTCCTATGGAAGACCAATCTCGAACCCGTCGGATTTCTGTCGGTCTCATTGCAGGCTTGTCCGCCTTAATCATGGCCGCTGGGGGAGGAGCCGCTTGGTTAGCATGGCAGTCGTCTCCGCCTGACTTAGGCAGTCGTGTCCCTAATGCCACTACTTCGACAGATTTTTCTACTACCAAACCGCCACAGACCCAAGCGACGAAGCCTTCTCAAGAAGAATTGGCCCGCCCTTACTGGCTTCAAGACACAGGCAAAGGGCTAGAACTGGTTCCGAATCAGATCGCTCTACAGCCTGACTTACAGCCTGAAGCAGCCCTTCAAGCCGCCTTTGCTCAATTGCTGACAGGGCCGAAGGCAGGAGAAGCCGCGATCGCCACCACCATTCCTTCAGGCACGAAACTTCGCAAATTAACCGTCGAGTCAGACGGGATTCATGTCGATCTCTCGGAGGAATTTACTACAGGTGGCGGCAGTACCTCCATGACGGGCCGAGTTGCTCAAGTTCTTTACACAGCCACGAGTCTACAGCCCGACGCTCAGGTTTGGCTCTCGGTGAATGGCGAACCGCTAGAAACCCTAGGGGGTGAAGGCTTACTCCTCGATCAACCTTTTACCCGCCAAAGCTTTGCGAGAGACTTTCCGCTCTAGGGTTCTGGTCTAGTGGTCAGTCAATAAAAGCTTGACAGGCTTCTGGGGTAAGATAGAGCTAGTTGATCGAGTTACCCAGGCAATGCCCAAGAAATACGTTGTGTGTCTCACTGAAATAGAACGGCA
>JAHHIL010000075.1 GCA_019358975.1 Trichocoleus desertorum ATA4-8-CV12 | reverse complement strand
GAGTCTTCTCCCAGTCCTCCTGGCTGGTCCCATCGATTAAATCGAGCAAGTTCTTTTCCATCCCGTCAGCCTAACAGTTGACTCCAATTCCCTCAACTCCCTATCTCATACCCCCTGAATGATTACTCAAAAAGTAAGTAATATCAACTAATGTACTGTTTTGTTTCGGCTGATCAGCCTCCAACCTGGATGCCACTTTTGAGCCAGACTGAGTTCAGTTTGAGGAGCAGACTAGCAAATACCGATAACGCCAACTGCTGTTCCAAGGAAAGTTCTAGTTCGCTACCAATTGAGCCGCAAAAGTCGTTGAGCGATCGCTGGGTGGTACTGCTTCTGGCAAGATTCAAGTACCCACAACCATGGCTGATATCCACGATATGATTCCCACTTCACTGATCACTTCTCTCTTAGGGGGAATTCCGACTTGAGAGGATGAGAGGATTCAATTCCAACCCCAGACACAAGCTTGAAAACTTCCGATGCGCTGTAGTAGGGGAGAAAGGGTAGGATTCAAGTTCACTCATGGACTTTCATGATACCTCTAGCCCAATTCATCCACCTACAAGAAACGCGATCGCCTCGAACCCAGAAGCGGTTCTCGTTGGAATCCGGGTGCTGTTGGTTGAGGATGAGGTAGATATCGCTGAGTTGCTCATCACCCTCCTAGCAGGAGTGGGAGCTAAGGTGGCTTGGGTCGCTCAAGCAGAGGAAGCCTTAACCGGATTGACTCAAGTAGCGCCAAACATCCTCATCGAGCAATGTGAAGTTACTTTAGCATGATGGTGCTGGGTTGATTCAGCAAATTCGCACTCAAGAGCTTGGGCAAGCACAGCATCTTGAGGGAGATCGTGCTGAGATCCTATACCCGGGAAGTCAGGTGGTGAGCGGATGCTTGGCGCTAGGTTTAAACGCTTTGCATCGCGGCTGATCTCTCGCGTATCGAAGCCATAGCAGGATTTGAACCAAGCACCCGATTCATCGACTAGAAAGACTAACGCGATCGGTACCTGAAATAGACGGGCTGCGAGCGCCGTGATGCGATCAAAGGCAGTCTCAGGTGGCGTATCAAGAATGTTGTAGCGTCGCAGTGCGGGCTAATCGTGCGGCTTCATTCATTGGCTGTAGAGGGGCAAGAGTCATAGCACCTAAACCTCCAAGGAGAGACGACGCTATTGTCACTGCCTAGAGAAATATCTAGAGAGTAGCAGGGTTGCAATGCCTCCACATTAAATCATGAATGAGACTGTAACATGAAGTGTGTAAAGGCCATTACATACTTTGTTGATAATTTTGAGGCTGGTGTCGCATATACATCTGTCTTAATTAACCCAGCAATGATTGAGGCTACATTTATTCAAGCAGCATAGGTAATGAATGGATGTTTGAAATACTTGATGGGGTTTAGCCGACATACGGGCAAAAAAGTGCAAGATGAGCTGGAAAGCCGCAGCTAGATTGGGTTTCAAAACATTTGTTGCAGCAAGGTGCCCAATCAGAATGATTGCCGCGTGACGCAACTATTCAACAGGATTAGCTATGTTCTGTGCAAAAAACTGAAAGTAAGACGTATCAAGGTTTTAATGTCCATATGATAAATTTTTACACGTATCTCGGCTCAATGCCTAGGGCGACTCAAACCGCCTATTTTCTGGTAGTACCCAAAATTAGGTCTGCCCAAATTGCCTGCTGAAGCCCTTCTTTCACGGCAATTAGTGTTCAGGCACCTCAAAATCGTGGGAGTTTTTCAGGGACGACTACTTAGTAGCTGCTTAGAAGAGGCGACTCGATAACTAGCAGTGTCTACCGATAATTATTTCCCGACATCTCTAATTGATGAAAAAGGAACGAGATTCGAATACTCAATTCTGACAATTTCCACACAACTGGACAACTGGGCGACCGATCGCACTAATTCGTCTGGTTCCACAGGTTTGGCTAAATGCTGTTGAAACCCGCTGTGTAAGGCTTGCTGTTGGTCTTCTTCTCCAGCATAAGCAGTCAGCGCGATAGCGTGAATTGAATTGCCTTGTTGCCGAATCTGACGTATCAGTGCGTATCCATCCATTTCTGGCATCCCAATGTCACTGACTACGGCATCAAATTCTAATTGAGTCAAACTTTCTAATGCTGTCAATGCCGACGGAACAGCCGTCACACTTGCACCTGCTTGTTCTAGAGCAAATGCCACAAATTCGCGTGAATCGGTTTCATCATCAATTACCAGAATTTGTAAGCCCATGAGTGGAAAGGTGGATGAGTTGATGAGTGAGTGATGCTCTTCCCATTCCTCCATCTTTCCATCTCCGTGTCTCTTCAGCAGCGGCAGTTTGACCGTAAATGTTGCTCCCAATCCTTCGCTTGCACTAGTGACTGCCACCGTACCACCGTGCAATTCGACTAAATGACGAACGATCGCCAAACCCAAACCCAAACCGCCAAATTGACGAGTGGTTGCGCCATCCTCTTGCCGGAAATAGTCAAACACATACGGTAGGAAACTCTCCGGGATGCCTTTGCCATTGTCGCTGACAGTAATTTGCGCCTGATGGTCAACCTGTTCTAATCGCACCTCAACATATCCGTCTGCGGGCGTGAACTTCACGGCATTGGAGAGCAAGTTCCACACGACCTGCTGTAAACGGATTGAGTCGCCAGCAACTTGCCCAACTTCAGAATCTAAGTGGGCTTCTATCGCAATGGATTTAGCTTCTGCGGCGAGCCGCACGGTTTCGATCGCACCTCGAATCGTAGAAGCTAAGTGAATTGGACTGACGTTTAGACTGAATTTACCTCGCAAAATGCGAGAGACATCCAGCAAGTCTTCAATCAGTTTTGCTTGCAGTTTGGCATTACGCTCGATTGTGTTTAAGGCTTGAGCAGTTTTGGCTGCGTCCAGCTTGCCGTTCTGCAACAGTTTTGACCAACCGAGAATTGGGTTGAGAGGCGTGCGTAATTCGTGAGACAATACCGCCAAAAACTCATCTTTAATGCGATTCGTCTGTTCGGCTTCTTTCCATGCGGCTTATGCCTGTTGGAGCAATCGATCGCGCTCGGCTTCCGTCTGCCGTTGTTCAATCAAATCGGCGGCTTGGCGAGCCAGCAAATCGAGAAATCGCAACTCGCGATCGCTGGGTCGATAATGGGTACGCCAATGGGTGGAAAACATGCCGATCGCTCTGCCAGAGCGGGTAATTAACGGCGTAGACTGGGCAGAGAGGTAGCCTATCTCAACGTGCATTCGCATTGAGCCGTCAGGATCTTCGCTCTCCGGTACGTCGAAATCAACAAAGCTGCGAATGCCGTTTTTCAGGGTAATGCCGCAGGGGGTGTTAGAACTAGCATCGACGCGGTGAAAATGCTCAGTCATAGTGCGATTAAAGCCTTGAGTGGCAAGCAGCACTAACTCCTGAGTGGTATTGTCAAGAATTTGCGCCGTTCCGGCATCAGCATGGGTGAGGGCGATCGCGGCAGAAATAATTTCTTGATACAGCGTTTGAATATTGTCTTCCGTGACTAGCCGCACTCCCAGTTCTCGCAGCAGTTGCGTGTCTTGGAGTGCGGCGGCAACAGCTTCCTCCGCACGGGCGCGTTCCAGGCGGGGAAAGATCTGGTTTGCTAACTCGCGGAACAATTCAATCTCATCCTCCCGCCACTGACGCGGACGCGAATCATACCCGTTGAAGAGAAACTTCCATTGCCCATCGCGCAGCAACGGTACGTGGATAAATGCCTGAATGTTGAGTGCGGCGCAGTTCTGGGCATGGGTATACGCATCCGTGTTCGTATCGTTGACGATAACCATGTCTCCAACCCGTACCACAGTGTAAAATGCTGCGCTCACAAATTCAGAGATGCGATACGTGCCAAGCAGATTCGATGCATCTTCTCGATGCCAGTTGTGATGCACGATTGCCCGATCTTGGGCTTCGTCTATATCAACAAACGCACAGATGGAAAGATTCAAATACGAACCGATTTTTGCACCGACGGTCTGCATTATTTCGTCAGCCGTGGAGAGACGGGCACAATCGTTTTGGATTTCGGCTAGAAAAGCGAGATGAGCCTCGCGGTGTTTGCGGTCCGTGATGTCCATAAAGAGGACTGCTGCGCGACGGCTTCCAGCTTCGCCTAACCGGAAGGCATAGAGATCGAAGATGTGATCGAGTGTTTCCTCCCTCTCCTCAAAACGAATGGGTTCGCCTGTTTGGGCGACTCGACCATAGATTTGCGCCCATGCCGGGTTTGGTGTTCCCAAGATCTGGGTGGCTGTGCGTCCAACTGAATTAAACATTCCCGTTTGTCGCTCAAATGCGGGATTCACTTCTAGAAAGAGGAAGTCGTTCCACTTGCCGTTATCATCTGCCATGACTTCGACAACGGCATAGCCCTCATCAATCGAGGTGAACAGGGTGCGATATTTTTCTTCTGATTGGCGCAAGGCTTCTTTAGCCAGGATGGCATCTTCCATCACTTGACCGTCCGCTACCGCTTGAACAGTGTATTGCGTCGATAGTAATCCAGCAACATAATGCCGCATATCGGCGTTGTCGTCGGCAATGAGAATGCGTGCCCTGTCAATGGTAGTCGGTCGGTAGTCGGTGGTGAGTGGTTCATTTTCTGAATTCTGACCAGTGGCCAGCAGCGAGTGGTCATCCCCTTCTGGTAGCCATCGCAGCGCCTCTTCGACGAAAGGATTGCTTCCGGCGGGCAGCGAAACGTCTTTATCGCCGCTGACATCCCTGAGTTGGTCTGCCGGAAGATGCATAAACCCAAACGGCAGTTTAATCGCGAACGTCGTGCCGCGTCCGAGTTCGCTTGCCGCCGCAATTTCGCCGCTGTGTAGTCTAACAAGTTCCTGGACCAGCACTAGTCCGATGCCGCTGCCTTCGTGGGTTCGTCCGAGGGCATTTTCGACCCGATGAAAACGCTCAAAAATGCGAGGCATTTCTTTGGGAGCAATGCCGATGCCAGTGTCGTGGACAGTCAAAACTGCAAAATTGTCCTCCGCTCGCAGCCCGACTTCGATTTCACCTGCAAGCGTAAATTTGAAGGCGTTGGAAACGAGATTAAGCACGATTTGTTCCCACATCGCACGAATCAACATAAATCGGTTGAGGCAGCGGTTCGCACGTAACCAGGAGGCGCATCTCGGCGCGTTCGATCGGGCGCGAAAAACGCTAGCAAGGTCTGCCGTGTAAGCAGCAAGGTCAGTCGGCTGGTAAGTGGCGCGAACCCGTCCCGCCTCAATGCGGGAAAAGTCAAGCAGCGTATTGACGAGCCGCAGCAAGCGCCGCCCGTTACGATTGACGATTTCGAGCTGTCCTTTTGCCCTCGGCGACAGTTCCGCGTCGTCGCTTGCCAGCATTTCTTCAACTGGACTGAGCATTAGCGTTAACGGCGTGCAAAACTCGTGGCTCACATTCTGGAAGAAGACTGTCTTAACGTGGTCAATCTCGGCGAGAGCCTCAGCGCGTTTACGCTCCTCTTCGTAAACGCGCGCGTTGGTCAGCGCATTCGTTACGCCATCCCGGAGCATCTGGTAAAAGGTTCGATACGGCACGTCAAGTTCGCGTCACGGACTTACCCCCGTTACCAGTAGACCGATTGGATGTTGCAGCCCAGAGACGTTAATCGGTAGAACAAACGCTTCGCGCACGGATTCGGGGTACGGCGAGCAAGCAAGCGTCTGCCCGAATTGTTGCTCAAGCTCGTTCAGTTCGACGATTTGCCGTTCTCGTGCCGCCTGCGCTAACTCCCACATCTGCACTGGATCGTCGAGCGCAATTAGGGGCAGGATAGCGGCGGAATCCGGTGCAAGTCCTGTGCTTCCAGCCAAATGAGTCGTTTTCCCTTCCGCGTCGAGTAGGTAAAGCAGCACGAACGGCACGTCAAGTGAATCATCGGCGAGCGATTCGGCAATCAACCGTCCAGCTTGAGCGACCGTTTTCGCTTCAGTTGTATCGTCAGCCAAATCCCGCACGGCTTTGAGCCGACGCTCGGCAAGCATCTGCTGCGTTAACTCTGTGACCGGATGGAATAGCCCCCCCACATTCCCTGTTTCATCACGAATCGGTGACAGCGAAAATGTGAAAAACGTTTCTTCGAGATAGCCTTTGCGGTCGAGAAACATCCGCTGGTTGACGAGAAAATCGGTCTGCCCGCAGCTGGCATTTTCAAACGGAATCCTGAGCGCATCCCACGCCGAAAACCAGCACTCTCTGTAATCCTGTCCCATCGAATGAGGGTGTTTGTCGCCGCAAAGGGGCCAGTAGCCATCATTGTAGATTTGGACGCGCCCTGGACCCCAGATGATGTTAATCGGAAAGTTGGAATTGAGCGCGAGGCTAACCGTCGTTCGCAAAGCTTGCGACCAGCCTTCAATCGGGCCAAGCGGCGTTTTCGACCAGTCCTTTTCACGAATCAGCTTGGCCATCTCACCACCCCCGATGAGAAAATCCAATACCGCATCCCGAGCGTCATTGTCACTATACTCTCTCTTTGTGTTCGACATTATTTTGAATTTCCTTCTTCCGGTAATTCAAATTCCAACGGATACCGCCGTTCGCTGCCCTGCCGCACCAACAATTCGTTGACTTCCTTTTTCAGTTCGATCATCCGTAACTCGCGCCCGACAACGACACGGTTAAATCGAGTCAACTCGTCCATATTCTCGCGCAGTGCTTCTTCGGCTTCGACAGTGGCTGTTACATCCGGTGTAACTCCGACATGACCGAGATACATACCGTCCGAGCCAAACAATGGCTGTATGAACGATTCTAGCCAACGCCATCTGCCGTCGTGCCGCCGAGCGCGGACACGCCCGTGCCAAGGTTGTCGTAACCGAACTGCCTCCATAAAGTTCGCGACGAACTTTTCGGCATCATTGGGATGAAGTAGTTTCTCCCAACCTTTGCCGCTGACTTCCTCGGCAGTCTTGCCCGCAAAGTCAATGAAATACTGGTTAACCCAGACGTTCTTGCCTTCTGTATCCTGCTGCCACATCAACACCGGAATAGTATTTGCGAACGTGCGAAATTTTTCTTCCGATTCGCGCAACCGTTCTTCGACACGCTTGCGAACGGTAATGTCAGTTGCCAGCCCTGTCAGTCCCTCGGGGGTCGGATGAACTCGATGCTCGTACCAGCGATCCCAGGGGGGGTAAAAATACTCAGATTGGCTGGACATTTGCTCACTCATCGCTTGATGAAATTGCCAATATAGATCGGTGTCATGCAGATCAGCAAACAAATCCCAAATCCTTTGCCCCAACAGCGCTTCTCGCGCCATCCCTACCATTTCACACAGACGATTGTTAACGTAGGTAAACCGCCAATCGCGATCGCAGGCATAAAACCCATCCTGGATGCTCGCCAAAACCGCTTCAACTTGCCGCTTGGCAGCGGCTACCTCCTGCTGGAAATGCCCTCGCTGCTGCTGCATCTGCACAAACTCAGTCACATCCTCAGCTCGGTTCAGAATGTGCGTCAATTCTCCGACTTCATCAAAGATAGGCGAGTTTACCACCTTCCAGTAGCGTTCCTCAAACCCACCTCCTTCAAATTCAGGGCGATAAATGCCATACTGCAGCCGCTCCATCGTATGAGGCTGGCAATTCTTCAGCACGCTCTCGAGGGACGCCCGTAAATTCTGAGCCGCATTGGCATACGGGTCGTGGGGATTTTCTAGAAAGATATCAAACAAATGACGGCCAATGACCTCTTCTCGTTTGACTTTAGTTGCCTGAAAGCGGGCATCACTCCCCCCGACAACCACAAAATCGAGGGTCAACACGAGGTATAACTCTGGTATTGATTCAAATAATCGTTGAAAATCCAGCATCAGGCTTCTCCCCTCCATCGATCACGCTCTCTATCCTTCCTACGGGAAAGACTGCTTTAGGAGATGTTGGCTACCTGATCGCAGCGTTTCTGAGGAAAAGTGGCTCAGTTGATCAATTAGCCCGCGAAGCTGCTTTAGTGCCAGCGGTGAAGGTTGAATGTGGCCGTTCTCCCACCGATTGATGGTTGCATAAGCCACACCGAGTATCTCTGCAAGCTGCACCTGAGTTAAATTGGTCAGTTGCCGCAGCTCATGGATTAACCTGCCCACTTCAGGCTGCTTCAGCCCAACAGGCCGGTTTCTGACTGAGTTTTGGGAAAGATCCATAGCGGTAGCACACATAGCAGATATTATAGTCTACTATCCTTGAATGGACAGCAGTCGCCTTCCCTCGGGGGAAGTAAATGTAGTGTCGTGATCGCCCCCAGAAACTCAGAAGCTGAGCACCGCGATCGCCCCCTCCATCTGTATCTCTGTAACCTCCAAATACCGCTGAAGTGCCTGCAAACTGCGATGCTCTGATATCTGTTGAATTACCCGCAGCGGTATCCCGGCACTACTCATCTGGGTCAAGGCAGTTCGTCTGAAGCTATGAGTGCTGACTCCTACCAGCCCGAGGCGATCGCACGTCTCCCTGAGAATCTCATCGGCTGATTTGGGATTGATATGCCCGCGCCTGTGCCGTCTGGGGAAGAGATACTGTTTGCCTACAAATAGCCTTCTTGGAGAGGTTCTGCTCTAGCGATCGCCACTCTAAATTTCAGCCCCAGTCCGACTTTCTCCTGCCCCACCCCACTACATCCTCAACTCTTTGTCCTAGTGGAAAAGCAGGAGCATTATCCGCTAGGAGCAAATAGGACAAATTTCCCTCCTGAGTCGAGGGAAATGAAAGGAAGCGGCGATCGCCTACAGTCAGTGCATCAAAGCTCTAGGTTAGGAAATCGAAAAATTGCAAGCATATCATCGATAGCAGGAGGTGAGCAGTCATACGTTCTCATACCAGGGCACCTATTGACACGAGGCAGCACTCACTGACACAACTTGTCACTCTCTGAGAGGTCCGATCGCACTCATCAAGGATGTAAAGCACCTTTTGACACTCCCTAACACAATCTGCCACCACTGTGCCGCTGCCGCACCGGGTTCGGCACTAGCTACCCAAAACGTGACCGCGACACTTTGTTTTTTGTGCCATACCTAACGCCTTCCTGACAACTTTGTTGCCAACGGACGTTTGGATCAATTTCCAAACGCTTCCAACCCTTTTCCAAACAAGCTCCAAACGCTTCCAACCTTTTCCAGGCACCCTTATGGCTGATTGAAAGCAGAGAGAATTCAGAATTCACTTCCCACAAAAGGAAGCTGAAGAGCTAGACGCGATCGCTGAGCGCCACGACTGCATGGATAGGGAAGCCTCGGATCGCAGTCTGAATTAGGCCAAATTGGGGCGAGGGAATTGCCTGTCGTTCTAGCACCACCAAAGGGGAGAAATCGTGAGTGATGACAACTTCCCAGAACGGCCAGTCTTGAAAGTCCAGCCCTCTCATTTTTGGGAGAAGCCGAACGCATCGTAGAAGTTTACGCCACTAACTTTAAATGTTTCAGAACCAGCTCAGGTACGAGCTTTAAGACCTCCGCCAGGATAGCGGGATCGCCCTGTGCTGCCGCCACCATCCCCTGTACATCGCTTAGGCAATCTGGTGTAAACTAGCCAGCCAGAGAATCTAAAACAGTAAACGGTAACGAATCTCCTCTATTGTTACGGTCACTGTTTACCGTATCAGAAGGATATATTTTGGCGAATCTGACGGCATCTCGGGCTAGCCAAGCTCCAAAAACTGCCTCTCGACCATCCTCATGACCCACGACTTGATAAACTCGCGTCTGTTTGCCTCTTGGTCCGGGTTGACCGGCCATCTCCAGGCGTAACTCCAACTTCTTCAACATCTGACGGGCGACGGTGATGGGGGAAGCATTGGGATTAATTTTGATGCCAAATAGCGCTTTAGTCTGCCACTCGTTAGCCATCAGCCGCTCTTTCAATTGACTCAGGTCTGCATCCGAGTTGCGCAGTTCACGGCCTGGACGCAACAACTCCAGAATGCCTAAGCGCTCCATCCCCACACTTTGATGGATGAGCAAGGACCCTTTCAAGTCAGGCAACCAGACTGTGCTTTACCACCAGCGAGCGCAGGTTGCCAGACGCGACTATCTCGCTCCTCTAAGGAGATTTCTAGCAAAGAGTTTACCCAAGCCTCTAAAATATGCTTGCTTCTTTTAGTAATCAAGGAACAAGCATTTAGAACGCTCGAATCCGAGTGGGCAGTTGCTAAATGCCTCTCAAATTGAGGATCTCCGTTTGGCTGCCTCTAAAATGAGTGGAGCCGCTCGTCGTAGCTTTCAAGCCCAGATGACGTTGAAGCTGCTTGACTGACAAAACTAAAAAGCTGGAAAGTGTTTTAGAACAATGAATTCACGATTCAAAGACTGCTTGTGTTGTCGCTGGGAAGCGATCGCAGGTTGTGGGGCGGGCGCACTCGATAGAAACCGAAAAAGAGAGAGTTTCCATTGTTGAGTGAGGGCTAGACGAATCCAATTCCAGCCTAACTTGAGATAACTCATGCCCCGATTCCAGTGAGCATCGACTAAACGACGCTGGCCCGATGCCACCACCTGAGTCCCTTGCAGCGCCAGAAACAGCATCGTCAGGGCAATCACGCCACAGAGTTGAGTCAGGGCAAACTTGTCCCGTAAGCGTGACGCCTCGAGGCTGAAGCCATTGGATTTGAGGTCTAAAAAGGATTCTTCCACTTGGAACCGGAATCGGTATTGGGCAAAGGTTTGTAACGTGGCGGGTTCATCACTGACAATCACCCAATCCTCATCACTGGGTTGGTCATGAGCAAAGGCGAGATAAACATTGGCATCGGGCTTCCTTTTACTAAGAGAGACAGCTGGAGTGAAGTACGCTTGTCCGGGTTGGAGTTGAATCGATGAAACTTTGTGCCAACTGCCCGCCAGTTGAAACTGAAACGAGCGTTTGATGCGGATACGAAAATGCCAGTTTAATGTCTCGCAGAGATACTTCATCAACTTGCCATCGGCAAAACCCCGGTCTGCTAGTAACACAACCGTTGCCCCCTCTGGCATCACTTTTGCCGCTTGCCGTAGCACCCGTTGAATGGTCCACCATCCCACGCTACTGCTCGCTTGAGCGACCACTCTCCAAGCGATGGGAATGGTTCGTCCTCGATAGACCACCCCAACCCAAACGAGGCAAAAACAATTCCAGACCACAGTTGTGTCCAGGCTCAAATACATCCGCTCGTCGCCCCATTGAGACAAAGCTTGAGCCATCAGCGCCTGATGAACGGTTACCACGTCAATGCGCCGATTGGACAACCACCGTCGAAACCGTCGTTGATGGGACTGAGCAAAGGTGGCTCGGCTCAGAACATACACCCCAAATCCATTGAGATGAAGCTTCTGACTGTGGATGATGCCGACCATCATCCAGCACAACGTTTGCAAATGTCGAACATCACGCCAGAGGTCTTGGCATTGACTCAAATAATCATGCAACGCATGATAGAGGCGGGAAGTAGGAGCCATCGGTCTTGCTAATGAGTGTGGTAACTGATCAGCTTAAACTAAGCTCCTCTTCCCTCCTACCTTTCGTTTCAATCGCTAAGACTTTTGTCAGCCAAGCAGCTCATACATCTCTTTCAGCCCACTTTAGATCATCTTACCCAAGCGGTTCACGAATGCAATACTTAACCATCAATTGTGCATCGATGCTTCGCTCTACTTCCCAGAATCCTCCTATCTTTTCATGATGTTTTGCGGCTTCCAACCACTTAGCACTATGCAACAGCAGATTCGTCAAACTCTCATAGCGAACATTGTAGTTTTCACATTCTGGGTCGTATATCTGCACTAGGCTTTTTTCTTTATCTCCTAGAATAATAACAAGAAAAGCGTGCGTAGACCAAACCTTAAAGACAGGGAACCAACTAGGATCATCTTGCATCCAAGACTCTCCATAATTCAAACCATATTTATCCTTGCGAAGCCTTACTACTTGTTCAAGAGGTAACAAGTAATACGAATGAAACGCAATTGGTTCCTTTAATGAGCAACCATTGCACCATTCATAAAGCTCATAGATCTCGTTAGGGACTGAAAACCCCAAATCTTTCACTAGCTCATCGATGTTAGGTTGAGAGAGCCCTGGTTGAAAAACAGGACAGAATTGCGGCTTATTCTCCTGATACCAAGCAGCTATTCTCTCTAGCGCTGAAGTTAATTCCGACATTTGAGCAATCCAAACTCAATCCGAGATTTGATTTAGAGACAGGTGGCTCTGAAGAACGGCTTTGACCGATGATTCAAGCAGCACAATGACTAAGATAAGCGGCGGCAGATAACCTTGGTAGTACCACTAAGATTTCTCATCTGTCCGCTTCCTCAACCCGATTAGCCTGCGATCGCGACGCGCAACTAACTACAAGCGGATATGCCATATTTGCACAACTATCCGTTTTAGAGGACGTAAAATTGGATGCCAAGTTGGAGGTTTGAGAGCGAGACCGACGTGATGAGCAATTTCCTCTGCAACAACCTCAATTGTTTTTCCCTCCGTGCTGAGATGAACTGCAAATTTTTCGTCTGGTAAAGATCTCAAGCAGCGATCAAGCTGCTGTGCACCTTAGGAGTTATTGCCATCCCCCCGCCGACGCAACCGACGCAGAATTGTCTCGCGAGAAGCCAATAAAGTAAAATGATGCACCTGAAGACCATCTCTACACAAGGCACTGACTGTCTGATCGTGATAGAGCGGATTGACTACCGTCATTGGAACAATAATGACTCCTGAAAAGTTCTCCACAACATAACGCAAACTTTTGTAAGTAAACTCACGCCATACCAGATGGTCTTGAAAGTCTCTATGCATCACTGCTGGCAGAAGTTTGTGAACCGAAAAGCCAATTTGCTCAGGATCGAACACAAAGCTACCAAGAATACGGGTGTTTAGCTCGAAGGCAGTCTGGGTTTTGCCAACGCCAAAGGCTCCATTTAACCAAATAATCATCAGTGACAGCGCTTTTCTCAAATCGACTACAACTTAGCACTGATTTGATATTTGCTAACACAACCCAATACTTAGGGAACCTTTCCCAATCACCAATGAGTGATCTCTAAACGGTTGCCACCACCTGTAAACGAAGCGATCGAACGACCCGCTTCATCTGTCGGAAATACCTTCCTATTTTCAATGAATAACCTTAATACGGTCGGTGTGCAAGCGGATTGTTTATATAGTCAATATTGAGGCTTTGTCACTTGAGATACTGTAGGAAATATTCAAGATACTCAGGATTGTACATACTGAGATCAATACCGTCTAAGTCACTTTTTGAGCTAACTTGAATTGTGCCGGAGAAATCAACTCCTTCTGGCTTTGCAAAATTTCCTGTTCGATTGTAGTAAATCGTTTGCCTGAAATCCATGCTATCTAAAGCTATGTCCTGCTCCAGCAGATTAATATCAAAATATAATATTGTATATTGTAAATTTGCTTCCGAAAGTCTCGCTTTTCCAAAGATTCCCTCAATAACCGCTCTTGAGAAATTTGCTTTTCTGAAATCAGATCTATCAAAAATCCCTTCAACCTCGCAATAAGTCGCACACCCGTATTGAGGGCAATAACTGTCCCACCCTCAGGTACACCATCAAGCTTTTGATGCCGCTACCGTACTGCACCACGCTGTTAACATGGGCTGGAAACACTGCTTGATTCAGTTTTCTACAGCAAGGACACCGCTTCTCTTCGGCTTGATGTTCTCTCACCACGCATCGCAATGGCGGCAAATCATGCACCTGACGCAGCAACCAATTCTCAACCTCAACCTCGCTCAGTGAGGCTCCACACGCCTCACATTGCAAAACTGGGTGTACTATCACCTCATCCACCTGAGCGCTCCATTCCAAGGTGCTGCCAGGATATCCAACTTGTCCACCACTGGAACGCTCACCCATCCTACGAAGGCTTTTCGTGCGTTTACCAAACCCATCACCGGATGGCGGCTTGCTACTATTTCGACTATCCTGCTTTTGTTGATTCTCTAACGTCTCTAAGCGGGTTTCCAACTGACTAATGCGCTCCAGCAACCCCTCGACCAAGGCGATGACCGCATCCTCACCTTGAGCGTAAATCGCCCGAATTTCCTCTCGACCCATGGGATTTGAAGGCTCGGGTTGGCTCATTCGGTCTTGCACAAATTCAATCGCATTGCTTAAATTCTACCTATTCTGGTTGCATCTCCCCTGAAACATCCTTAAAAACTTATACCTGAGTAGTTACCCCAAATCAATAAAAAAGTGCAGGCGATCGCCTGATCGGTTAGGGAAATAGACTGATAGCTGTTCACTGGGGCTTGGCTACAGGAAGAGGCGTTGCCGAAGCGGAAGAGAAGATAGGTTCCGAATCAATGACAAAATCACCAGAGGTTGGTTGCCACGAAAGATGCGCCTAGACAGCCCCACATCGACACCATAGTACTTGACCAACGAGCACTGGGAAAATTTTCGAGCGCTGCGCCCTAAAAAGGACAAGAGAGCAAAACGGAGAGGGTTACAAAGCTCTAGAAGCAGAACAGACAACCCGGAAACCGATATAGCCGCTGCGGATTGCTCCTCTTCTCCAACCAGAGCGGTCACGATTCACTTTAAGCTGGTTACATCATTTAGTAGTGCAGAGAGGTTCTATCATGGCAAACCTAGAACAAGATGCAGAGCGAGAAGAACGGATCACGATGGAAATTGTGGTGGATGCTTATGGACCCGAAGAGCAGGCAATGGGGTGGTACTACTATTTACAGGACACGATGCAGTTCCCCTTCACCGCAGTTTGTACCGTCAAGCGACGCATTTCTCCTCTCAAGGAAGGAGCAACGATAGCGGTCGTGGGGATGACACCCGAGGAAGAGTGCGAACAGGAAATGTTTGTAGAAATTGAGTGAGAGGATAATACTTTGGCAGTCCCATTGATCCAGCTTGAGGCCCCAAAGGCAGACGCAGAAACTCAGCAGGCGATTGCAGATTGGCATTACTAGGTCAATCGCGGGTATGAATTTAGCTAAAGCAGGTTCTGATCGCATCGTTGATTGTGAAAAGAGCATCGCTTATATGGGACGAGCTAGCAGTCTTACCTTGGGGCAACTCACGATCATCGAATATCAGCAAGCCAGGAACGAGCCATCAGTAACGAGAGACGAAGTGAAAATTCAGACCTATTCTCGAGAAACCCGATCGCAACCTACCCAAAAAACCGTGGATGAAGACCCGGATGAGTCCCAGAAATGCCGCAAAATAACTCTAGGAGGGACTGCACCTGTATCACTAGCAATTGCTAGAGCGATCGCCCTCAGGATCGGTGCAAAGTGGGAACCGAACTCCCACTCTCCCTCAAATTCTGTGCTGGCTCAGGAGTGACCTAAATCTCCTTCTGGTTTAATGAGTTTGGCGGGCTTGAGGCAAGTGGCATGAAGATTGTGGTGATTGGCAGTGGGTTTGGCGGATTGTCAGCAGCTATCCGGCTCCAGGCGCAGGGGCATCAGGTGACGATCGTGGAAAAGCGAGATCAACCTGGGGGACGGGCCTCTGTGTTTGAGCAAGATGGATTCACCTTTGATGCGGGTCCTACCATCATTACGGCTCCTTACTTGATTCAGGAGCTCTTCGAGTTGAGCGATCGCAAAATCGAGGATTACGTCACCTTGGTGCCGCTTGACCCCTTCTACAATGTCCGCTTTGAAGATGGCTCGGTCTTCCACTACAACGGCGATCGCGAGTTCCTGCTGGAGCAAATTCGCCAGTTTAACCCCACGGATGTCGCAGGCTATCAGCGCTTCTACCAAGCATCCACGCAAGTGTTTGAGAAAGGGCTTCCTCTGATGACCCAACCCTTTAGCCACTTCACGGATATGCTCAAGGTCGCCCCGGATATGCTGCAATTGCAGTCCTTCAAATCCGTAGCAGGGTTTGTGAATCAGTACATCCAAGATGAGCGACTGCGCCAAGTGTTCAGCTTTCACCCGCTACTCATTGGAGGCAATCCCTTTCAAAGCACCTCCATCTACGCCATGATTCATAAGCTAGAGCAAGCCTTTGGTGTTTGGTTTGCCATGGGCGGCACGGGGGCTTTGGTCCAAGCTTTGGTGCGGCTGTTTCAAGAACTCGGTGGCGAGCTACAGCTCAACTGCGAAGTGGCCGAGATTTTGATCGATAGCAAAACCCAGCGTGCCACAGGTGTTGCCCTTAGAAGTGGGGAGTTGCTGTCCGCTAAGGCGATCGTCACGAATGCCGATATGGCCTCAACCTATCTCGAGTTGGTGCCTCCTCAGTTTCGGCGCAAGTACCGCGATCGCCACCTGCAAAACCTGCGCTATTCGATGTCGTTGTTTGTCCTCTACTTCGGGACCGATCGCCGCTATGAACAGATGGCGCATCACGAGATTCTGATGGGGCCACGCTATCGCGAATGGATGGTGGACTTGTTCGAGCGCAAGCATCTAGCTTCCGACTTCTCGCTCTATCTGCATCGTCCGACGGCCACCGACCCGACGCTGGCACCACCAGGTTGTGATTGTTGGTACGCGCTCGCACCCGTTCCTAACCTCGATGGACCTACTGATTGGCAGGAGATGACCAAACCTTACCGAGATACCATCATTCAGTACCTCGAGCAGCACTATCTCCCCAACTTATCACAGCACATCATCACTGAGCGGGTGATTAACCCACTTTATTTTCGCCACGAGTTGAATAGTTACAAGGGCAGTGCCTTTTCCGTAGAGCCCACGCTCTTTCAATCGGCTTGGTTTCGTCCCCATAACCAAAGCGAAGACATCTCGAATCTCTATTGTGTGGGAGCGGGAACACATCCAGGAGCCGGTCTCCCAGGCGTGATGAGTTCTGGGAAAATTGTGGCAACGATGATTGGTGCGGCATAACAAGATGAGGGCTGCTAGTAACATTGCAGCCTTCATCTATTAGGCACATGATCATGTGCCTTTAACATTTGTGATAGCTTTGCCACTCCAGGCGTGCTTTAGTTTCAAGTCCTAGTGGAAAACCGCTCAAATATTCCACTAGGACTCAGATTAAGCTAGAGCGATCGCTGGCCGTCGCTCCTGGGGTATGAGGCTCACACGTGTAGGTTTTTCATCAAGGATTAGGAAGAGTTGAGATGAAACTGGGGTACTAAACGGGGCACCACTAAGGGATGTCCTTGGATGAGCATCAGGGGCAACATCAAGACTCCTAACAGA
>JAHHIL010000074.1 GCA_019358975.1 Trichocoleus desertorum ATA4-8-CV12 | reverse complement strand
TCCTCAGCAAGGTTTCTTGCTCTGGAGTTGGATAAAAACGGAATTTGAAAGCGCGTTCTGCCATGCCTCACATTTTAACATTTCATCTGTGAGGATACAAACACCTGCTGGCGACCTTTGTTCGCCGCTCCTGTCCCTCCCACCCCTAAAGGAGTGGGTTTCTCGGAGATTTCTATGATTGCAACGGCAGATTAAGTTTCTAGTAGCGACCAATCAGGCGATCGCGGGTACCTTAGAACCAACATTCTCAGCTTGTGTAACCCATGAAAAAGCCAGGATCAGTCTAGAGCTTGGAAAATCTCGGTCGCGTTCGCCTCTCCCAAAACTTCTTCATGCGAGATTTCCTCTATAGCGAAGTTGCCAACTTCTACGGCATTCCTAACATTCCTGACGACCCAGATCTGGCGATCGCCGTAGGTAAACGTCTTTGCGAAGGACTCCTAGAACCCCTACAAAGCACGTTTGGACGGATCACAATCCGTTCTGGCTACCGCGCCCCAGAAGTTAACCATGTCTGTAACGAGAAAAATTTAGGCTGTGCCAACAACGAAGCCAACCAAGCGGGACACATTTGGGATCAGCGAGACAAATACGGCAAAATGGGGGCAACAGCTTGTATTGTCGTCAACTGGTATTGCGATCGCTACGAACAAACCCAAGATTGGCAACCTCTGGCTTGGTGGATTCATGACCACCTGCCCTACTCTTCAATGTGCTTTTTCCCCAACCTCTGTGCCTTTAACATCAACTGGTACGAAAAACCCATCAAACGTATTGACAGCTATGCTGAACCCAAAGGTTGCTTAACTAAATCAAGCATGGAAAACCATTCTGGCGATCACAGCCATCTTTATCCAGATTTTCCAACCCTTGCCTCTTCAGTGTGATTAACTGGGTGTAAAAACGGCAAAAATCATGGCATACAGCGACTTTACTTTGGCAAAAGTTCAAGCAGCCTTCAGCCTCACACTAGAAGAAAAACGCGATTTGTTTGCTGATATTCCACCTGTTTCACCCTCCGATCGCCTGAAATTAACATTAGAAGAAAATATTCCCTTAGCGATCGCCATCAATAGCGAAAAAGCTCGTTCAGAGTTTTTGATTGCGCCAATTTTATCGGAAGTTAGGCGACAACTTAATTACGAAATCAGTCTCTTTTCGGGAGTTGATTTTAATGTGGAGCCAAGTCAGGGGTTAAATGGCTTCTGTGACTTTATTCTCAGTCAAAACAGAGAACAATACTACATCAGCGCTCCTATCATGACCGTGATTGAAGCCAAAAACGAAAATATCATCGCAGGTTTAGGCCAATGTATTGCTGCAATGCTTGCCGCTCAAATTTTTAATCAGCGATCGGGCAATGAAATCGATAAAATTTACGGCATAGTTACGACCGGAACCACCTGGAAGTTTCTCACGCTTCAAGGCGATATTGCTGCAATTGACTCAATCGAGTACTACATCAAGGAAATCGATAAAATCTTAGGCATTTTACTCAATCCTTTTCAGCTCTCTCTGGCTCAAATTTAAGAGAACCTTTTGCCTTGATTCGTGCGTTACGACTGCGCTTAACACCCGCTATGTCGCTACAGCCTTTGCTTTTGGTCTAAAGAGCGAATTCTGGCAGGGGGCCAATAGATTTTGTAAGCTCTACCGACGATGTTTTTGTCTGGTAAAAAGCCCCAAACATGAGAATCAAAACTATCATTGCGATTATCTCCTAAAACCAGGTAAGCATCGTTAGGCACCACCTCTGGTCCCCATTCATACGCTGGAGGTTCAGCAATATAGTTCTCCCGCAAAGGTTGGTCATTGCGATAGACCAACCCATTTTTAACTTGAATGGTTTCTCCTGGTGTGCCAACCACTCGCTTAACAAAAAACCTATCTCTAATCGGCCCATCGGATGAGCTTCTTTGTAAAGGATGAAAAACAATTAGATCGCCATCTCTGGGCACATATCTCAAAGATTTTGAAACAAAAATTCGATCTTTAATTTGTAGCGTTGGCTCCATTGAGCTACTAGGAATGACAAACCGCTCAATTCGTTGTCCCAGAAAAGCAGGCACTCCCCCCATCAGCAACCGAATTGCCACAACACTAGCAACCACTAAAACCAGAACGTATCCCGCTCGAACCGCTGGTTTTCTCGGTGCATGACTAAAGGCGTGATAACAGGCAAAACCTGCAATGAGGGCAGGCAGCCAAACATGAATCTTCAGGCCAACCAAGCCACTCGCCGCGATCGCCATCCCTAACATCAAGCCAGCACCGAGAAGATTTTGCTGAAGATAAACCTGCCCCAGTCCAGGCAAAAGTTGCGACAAAAAAACAGCCAACCAACTCTCTTTTTGACTCGCATCCTGCCTACGAATCTCCAGAATGCTACCTCCCGTCACACCTCGGTACGCCTCAAACAAATCCACGATGTAGAGAAAGACAACGGGCAGGATGCAACCCAAGCCAATCACCGTATTGCCCACCGGACTCAAAATCGACCAAAAAGTCAACCAGATCAGCGCGATCGCCATCCCCACAAACAGCACCCCCCGCACCAACTGCCCCACATAAATCTGGCCCAACCCCGGAAACAGCAAAGATAAATTCGCCGCCAACCAAGCATCCTTACCCGCGATCGCCCCAGTCGCACTTGCCGTTCCCATCTTTTGCTTCTGACCAGAACTAGCTTGATTCACAGAAACCGAACTGGAAACAACCTGAGCCGCAGGGATAGCCGTTACTGGCCTAGAAGCAGGAACAGCAGCTTGATCCGCGATCGCAAACTCCTCCCTCCAACCAGGCACCTCCTGATTAGCCTGCTGACCACAAACCTCCACCCGCGAGATACCCAACACCCCCAACGCCAATAGTCCCCGGCGCACATAATCCACCGCTGCTGCTTGATTCGGCAACCTCTCCGACACCAAAACCACCTGCAAGCGATCGCCTATCACCCCCACCGTCGCTGTCATCCCCTGAGGTTGCAAAGCACGATTCATTAGAGCCGCGATCGCATCAGGATTCCCTTGTTTAGCCAGTTCCAGCAGATTCTCAGTCACAAAAGGAAGGATGAAGGAGGAGGGATGAGGGATGAAAAGGGAGCTAGGAGCCAGAAATCAGAAGCCAGAGAGTGAGGAGTAAAAGGAGAGGAGTGAGGCGTAAAGAAGTAACAATGCCAGATATCGAAACGCCTACAGGCAGATTCGTTTGGAGGGGGTCTGGGGGACGCAACCGTCCCTCAGCGGGAGTTTGAGGGCAGGTGCCCTCAAGTCTTGGTTTTTAACTCCGTCGATGTACCAAAGTCGGCCCCGACTGATCCGTCGGCAACAACAAAACCTCACTCAGATTTACATGCGCCGGACGAGTCGCACAAAACAACACCACATCCGCCACATCCTCAGGCGTAAGCGGCATCAACCCCTGATACACCTTACCCGCCCGTTCCGTATCTCCATGAAACCGCACCTGACTAAATTCTGTCTCTACCAACCCAGGATCAACAGAACTCACCCGCACATGCGTACCCAACAAATCCTGCTTCAACCCCTCCGAAATCGCCCTCACCGCCGCTTTCGTCCCACAGTAAACATTGCCATTGGGATAAGTCTGATGTCCTGCGATCGAACCAATATTAATCACATGCCCTCGGCCCCTAGCTACCATTCCAGGCACCACAGAGCGAGTGACGTATAGCAATCCCTTGATATTGGTATCGATCATCTCCTCCCAATCTTGCACATCACCTTCATACAGCTTGTCCAAGCCACGACTCAAGCCCGCATTGTTGACCAAAATATCAATATTGCCCCAAGGTTCGGGTAACGATTGAAGGGCAGCTTCCACTTGGGGGCGATCGCGCACATCCAACTGCAATAGATGAATTTCGCTGGCAAACTCTTGATGTAGCTCATCGGCCAACTGTTCCAGGCGATCGCGCCGACGAGCCGCTAACACAAGCTTCGTGCGTGCCTCAGCAAAGACTCTGGCACAAGCAGCCCCAATGCCGCTACTAGCCCCCGTAATCAAAACCACTTGGTCTTTAATCGTCACCACAGGCACACCCCAATTGCAGCTGGTTGGTTCACACCAGATTCAGCTTAGCGTGAAGGCTTGGGAGGTTGAGCCGCAACAGGCTGACCCACCACCCGCAACCGTTGCGTCACAATCGTCATGCCATCTTCTCTGACCAAAACCGCTGAGATCCAACGATCTTCTGGTCTAGCAGGCGCACGACCTACTTTGTAAATACCTCCCGCCGATAGCAGCTCCAAATTGAAGCTAGCAGGGTTGAGATAATTGTTCGGCTTGATCGGTTCTTCTACCGCTGCTCCTAGCAGGAGGCTATCTCCTAGAGGTTCGCGCACGATCGCATCGAAGCTGTATTCCTGGTTCGGACGCACTTGTTCTGGCAACGTAATTTCGACGCGGGGTGGCGCTTCTCCCGTCGTCAGCTGCGTCTCTTCAGCTAGGATTTCTTGCCGCACAATTTTTTGGTTTTCCAATCGTTGCCGCGATCGCAACGTCGTATTCAAAACCAAATTACGTTCACCCAACTGCTGCACACCGCTGATATAAGTAACAGTTTCCGCTGTAAACCCTTTCCCTTCCGCCTTCCAAGACTTCAATTCAGTGCGGTAGTTGAGTTGAGGATACTGCTTCCACAACGTAGCTAACGCTTTCTCTACCCCTTGGCGCGTTAAACCATCAGAGTGGCTGAAGTTCGGGCCATAAAACTTCATCACTTCCCGAAGATTTTGGCTATTCGCTGCTGCATCGATTTGAGCCAGCAAATTCTTCAAGGGTGCTGGTGCCGCTGGGGTTGTGGTCGCTTGTGCCACGGGCGTAGATTGGGCATTCACTGCTACGGGCCTGACTCCCCCTGCCACTACAACAGTCAACCCTAGCGCCAGCAACCCTAGGAGCGACCAAGTCCCTGCTTTTACCCGGATGCCGCGAGAGCTAAGTAGGAGAATGCGGTACAGAGCCGTGAGCGAGTTGTGCATAAGTGATAGCCTGGATAGTTGAATAGCGACGATCAGTGTTTTGGATGTGAAGTGAGCGATGTGAACGGTTTGATCTACAGTTGCAGCCTCTTACTGCTTTCTGCATTGTAGAGTACCCTAAGCGATCGCCTAGTAGTTGAACTGTGGCCCATGAATAGTCCTGTGGAAAAACCTCCCCTTCGATTACTGATTGCTGCGAGTGGCACTGGTGGTCACTTGTTCCCGGCGATCGCGGTAGCTGAGCAACTTCCCGACTACAAAATCGAGTGGTTAGGCGTACCGAATCGGCTCGAAACCCAACTGGTTCCGGCTCAGTATCCGTTGCGAACCATTCCAGTTGAAGGCTTTCAACAACGGCTAGGGCTGGGAACGCTAAAAGTTCTCTTCCGTCTCATTAGCTCAATTGGTCAAGTGCGGCGCTTACTCAAGCAAGGCAATTTTCAAGGCGTGCTCACAACAGGCGGCTATATTGCGGGCCCCAGCATTATTGCCGCGCGATCGCTGGGATTACCCGTGATTTTGCACGAGTCCAATGCTTTGCCAGGAAAAGTCACCCGCTGGTTTAGCCCTTGGTGTACGGCAGTTGCCCTCGGATTTGAAAGCGCAGCACAATATTTGCCCAAAGCCCACAATGTCTATGTCGGAACTCCAGTGCGATCGCAGTTCCGAGCCACAGCAGATCAGCCGCTAGAGATGTCTATTCCAACCGATGTTCCATTAATTGTGGTAGTGGGTGGTAGCCAGGGTGCAGTTGCAGTGAATCGGCTGGTGCGGCAATGTGCCCCCGCTTGGCTAGAGGCAGGTGCTTGGATTGTCCACCTTACAGGTGACAGCGATCCAGAGGCTCAAAGCTTGCAGCATCCACACTATTTCGCCTTGCCCTTTTATGACAACATGGCTGGATTGTTTCAGCGGGCTACCCTGGCAATTAGCCGAGCTGGAGCGGGTTCGCTGACGGAACTAGCCATCACAGGCACCCCCTCGATTTTGATTCCCTATCCCTTTGCTGCCGAAGACCACCAAGCACATAACGCGGCCATTTTTGCAGCGGCAGGAGCGGCCCAAGTGTGTCGCCAAGCAGACCTCACGCCAGAGCTGCTACAAACGAAAGTGTTGGAACTGTTGCGATCGCCCAATTTGCAAGATATGGCAACCAAGACAGAATCTCTCGTCGTAGCCGACAGTGCCGAGCAATTAGCCACTCTCGTACGGCAATTAGTCGAACAAAAACGTCAATAAAAAACCCCCTTTTTCAAGGAGGCAAATTATCTAAATCTTGCTCCCCTTCCCTAGTAGGGAAGGGGCTGGGGGTTAGGTTTATTCTTCTTCAACAAAAGCTTCTTCGTCTTCAACCTCTAGGGGAGCCACGGAGTTAGCAGAAACCACAGCGCCCATTTCGAGCTTCTGGCGAACTTGCTGCTCCACGGTTTTAGCGACTTCGGGGTTTTCTTCCAGATACTTGATGCCGTTATCACGGCCTTGGCTGATGTTCTCGCCGTTGTAGCTGTACCAAGCCCCTTTGCGACTGATCACACCCATTTCTTCTGCTAGGTCAATCAAGCAACCCAGCGTTGAAATTCCTTTGCCAAAAATGACATCAAATTCAGCAATGCGGAAAGGCGGAGCCACTTTGTTTTTGGCGACCTTCACTTTAGCCCGAATTCCAAACTCTTCAGTGCCTTTCTTCAGGGTTTGAATTCGACGAATATCAAGGCGAACCGAGGCATAGAACTTGAGAGCGTTACCCCCTGTTGTCGTCTCAGGGTTACCGTAGGTTACGCCAATTTTTTGGCGCAGCTGGTTGAGAAAAACGACAGTACAACCGGATCTGCCAATATTGCCAGTAATTTTCCGCAAGGCTTGGCTCATCAAACGAGCTTGAAGACCGACGTGGATGTCACCCATGTCACCTTCAATTTCCGCCCGTGGTACGAGGGCTGCGACGGAGTCAATCACTACAATATCGACAGCAGCGGAGCGGACAAGTTGATCGACAATTTCTAGCCCTGCCTCACCCGTGTCTGGTTGAGAAACCAGCAGATTCTCAATATCGACGCCTAAGGCTGCGGAATAGGATGGGTCAAGAGCATGCTCGGCGTCCACAAAGGCGGCGATCCCACCTGCCTTCTGTACTTCTGCGATCGCATGCAAAGCCAGGGTCGTTTTTCCGGAGCTTTCAGGGCCGTAAATCTCAATTACCCGCCCCTTGGGTAACCCGCCACCCAAGGCCAAGTCGAGGGTCAACGCTCCAGTGGGAATCGTCTCTACCCGCATCCGGGTAGCATCTCCCAAACGCATGATCGACCCCTTGCCGAAGTTGCGCTCAATTTGACTGAGTACTAGGCTCAGGGCTTTTTGCTTATCGGGGTTATCAGTAATTTTGGTAGCCATTAACGCCTCAAGACAGGATTTTTTGCAGGATGTAACAGGCTGGACAAGATGATGGGGGTGAGACTCTATTCTAGGAATTTAGAGCTGATATGAGGGTAATAACAGCAGCGAAATTACCGTAATACAGTTAAAGTTACTAACCAATCAGCCTATCCAATTAGCTGAACTCTCGTTACTCTGGAAACAGGCAAACAGTCTAATTGCTCCCTCTAAAATTTTACCTTGTTTTTAGTACAGATTCAGTACAGCCGTACTAAAAAAGAATTAAGGTTTTCAGGCACTGTCAGTAGACCCCTATGACAAGGGCTGTAGTCTCTAGATGATGTTACGATGACCCTCTACCTTCCCGATCTTCTCGTTCCCGATACAGCGCTTTCAGTGGCAGGTCTGACTGCTTACATTCAAGCCCTGTTAGAGCAAGACAGTCAGTTGCAGCAGATTTGGGTGACTGGAGAGGTTTCGAGTGCCAGCCGCTATCGGAGCGGCTTGTTTTTTACGCTACAAGATCCGGATGCTAAAGCTGCCATTAGCTGCGTGGTTTGGAGCAGTCAGCTTGGCAAAATGGTGACTCTGCCTACGCCGGGCGAACAGATCATTATTCTAGGGCGGATTCATCTGCATCCTCAACGGGGGCACTATCAATTAATAGTTTGGCAGGCGCTCCCGGCAGGTGAAGGGCTGCGAGCTTTGCGTTACCGACAGTTACGGCATCGGCTAGAAGCAGAAGGGCTGTTTGATCCCCAACGCAAGCGATCGCTCCCTCCCCATCCTCAAGTTGTGGCCGTAGTGACGTCACCACGGGCTGCGGCTTGGGGCGATATTCAGCGGACTCTGAAGCGGCGCTATCCCGGATTGAAGGTGTTATTCTCCCCAGCTTTAGTCCAAGGGGATCAAGCCCCTGTTTCGATTGTGAATGCGATCGAGCGAGTGGAGCGGGACGGTCGAGCAGAAGTGCTGATCTTGTCGCGGGGGGGTGGTGCCACCGAAGATATGGCTTGCTTTAACGATGAGCGAGTGGTGCGGGCGATCGCCAACTGTACCATTCCAGTCATTGCGGGGATCGGGCATCAACGTGACGAATCACTGGCTGACTTAGCTGCGGATGTGTATGCTCACACCCCCACAGCGGCGGCAGAGCAAGCAGTACCTCAATTAGATGAGCTTTACAGGCAGCATCAGAAGCGGATGACCGCCTTAGAGTCAGCCATGAGGTATCAGTTTGAGCTGTTGGAGGAAGAACTCCGTCAGTTGCGCTACCGCTTGCGCCGACTGCCACTAGAACGCCAGCTCCAGCGAGAAGTAAGTAACTTGACTTGGCTGCGACAAGAATTGATCAAGGGCAGCCTGCGACAGTCCCAACAAGCCACCCATCACTGCCAAACCCTACGGCAAAAGCTAGCGAATCTTGATCCCCAAGCCGTGCTGCGCCGAGGTTATGCCATAGTCAGACAAGCAGATGCAACCATTATTCGTTCTACCAATGGGTTGAACCCAGGCCAAGAGTTACAGATCAAGCTCGGTCAAGGTCAACTCAAAGTTCAAGTGACCGAAATTCTGCCAACAATCCCTGATGCCAATGAATTCTCTTCGCTATGAATGACCTAACCAACCTGAGCCAAAACACTGCCAAAGCCCCTGATGTCACCGTGGATTCTATCGCGTCGCCTAACTTGGAGTCAGCCAATTGGAGTTATGAAGCGACGGTTGATCAAATTGAGACGATCATTGGTCGGATTGAAGCTGGAGAGTTGGAGCTAACTGAAGTTTTTGATCAGTTTGCTATCGCTGTTGACCAACTCAGGCAATGTGAAACTTTCTTACACCAACGTCAACAACAAATGGATTTGCTGATTGAAAAGTTAGTGGATGATCCTGAATTGGACTAAGCCTGACATTGTGATCATCCGAATTGACTGATTGCGGGAGGCGATCGCAAACCTTTAAGCAATACTGCCCCGTTTCCGGGCTTCCTTGTAAGAGGTGCCAATATTTCGCAATCCTGCTCGTAGCATTTGCTGCTCCAGCAACGCGAAGAAGCGAGAGCGATCGCCACCCCGCACCACTGCCTGGTTATGCGCCTCCGCCAACACCACTGGATACCCATAGCCCTTCTGCACTTGAGCCAGCGTTAGGCTCAGCGCCATTTCTAATAAAGCACTATCCTCAGCTACCCACGCGGGAAACTCGACGCGAGCGATTTCGGTGCCGACATGAATGTAGCAAAAGTAAATGCTATGAGGGCCATATAAATCTAAGATGCGGGCCGAGCTACGCCACAGCGGGCTGCGTTGTCCTGGCTCCAAAAATTCAGACCACAGCGCAATATCTCGTAGCGGGTCAAACACGTGGCAAGGGGCGCGATCGCTCTGTCCAGGGCAATGAGTGGCGCAATCTGGAGCAGGGTGAGGGCAAGTTTGCAAACGCAAGAAGTTGAGCGCTTCACCGCTTCGAGAAGCACTGAGATACCCAATCAGGGGGATTTTAGCGAGCCGCAACTGCTCCCAAGCCTGCAAGATATCGGGTAACAGGCGATCGCGAGCCTCGTTTGGTAGTGCTTCCAAAAACCAATAAATCAACGAACCATCCACCATCGCCAACAGAGGCACTTGCCTTTCTAACCCTTCATCCCTCATCCTTCCTACTTCATCCTTCCCCTCTCCTTCATCCTTCTCCTCACCCCTCTGCCCCTCCTTCACCTGGCACGCCAAATCCGCCAATGCCATCGCTTCTGAAACTGTGCGGCGATAGCCCATCCATTCTTCGGTACGAATGCCCCACTGCCGAGAAACGTAGAGGTCTTCAGGACGGTAGAACACTTCTGGCAAGCTATCGAGCAGAGGATGCAAACTTTGCCCGTAGTGCAGCACCACTCGCCCAACATTAATTAAGTAGCAATAAGCAATCTCGTGGTGACTGGGAGCGATTTGTGAGCCATCGGTGGCGATCGCGGTATGAATGGCAGGGGCAACCCCTAAATTGATTCGGGTGGTGAGTGGCTCTACAGGTTCGGCAGCCGCAAAGCCGAGGCGATCGCTCCAGGTTTGCCGTTGCAAGACTAGTTCTGCTTGCCGAGATTGGGCTTGGGTAAGCAATCTTTGGGCTAGTTCCAAGCGTTGCCGTGAAGCCGTTACTTCATCAGCTAAGTGCTGGCTAATCCCCTGCATTTGCTGTGCTAGTTTAGTCAAATCAAGCATGAATTTACCCTATGCAGCCGCAGACCAAGCGGCAAACTCTTGGCTAAATTGAGCTAGAGAAAGCAGTTGAATCCTGGGGTTTTGCACCGCAAGGCTGCGGTCTACGGCGGTGTTGTAACCCCAATCTGCTAAGTAAAGTTGTACACCCGTCAAGTCAGGTTGCTTTTGAACGGATTGCAAGGTTTTTAAGCGGTCTTCAATAAACCACAACTCTGAAGCATCTTGGAGCTGGTATGTAGCCGTTGCTAGCAATTCCCGCAAAATTTGGTGTTTAGGTCGTTTCACTTCCTTACCAAAAATTTGAGCTGGATCTAAGTCAATGCCTTGCTCTTGCAATAGTTGCTCGACAAAGCGCCCTTCTTTAGTCGTTACGATGACAGGTTGCACTGCCTCAGCTAGGAATTGTTTTAATCTAGCAATTACGTCAGGATAAAAGCGATGCAAAGCTAGCCAACTGCTTAAGTCGGTGGCAATCCATTGGTCCCGTACTTGGTCGAGAGCTGTTGCCACTTGCACCGCTTGTAGATTGCTTTCCCGCAGAATTTGTGAGGCGATCGCGGGCCAATCATCAAAGATTTTGGCGGCTGGAATTTTTAGCAATATTGCCTGAATCAGAACTGGCATTTCCCAACCTGTTTCAACTACTGGGCGGAGTTGATAAAACTGTTCAGCCAGTGCCTGGGCAGCCTCTTGATCGGCTACAGCATCAGGTCTAGTCCAGAGGTGGCAATGAGTTCGCCATGCGGTCTGAAAATACTCCAGCAAACCGTCACAAAGAACCCCATCAAAGTCGAGTGCTAAGACTTTAGGTGCATTCGCAGACATAAGCATGATTCCAGGTTGAATCCAAGACAAGTTTTACCTGTCTTTTTCACCTAAAGGCTAAATGCCGAATATAATTAATATTTCTAGAACTGGGGCGCTAGGATTCGAACCTAGGAATGGCGAGACCAAAACCCGCTGCCTTACCACTTGGCGACGCCCCATCGGCTTCACATTGCTAATAATAACAGCAAAATCCCATAGCTTGTCAAGCATTTTTCGGCTCTTAACTTAACTTTTTTTCAAACTTTTAGATGGCTAACTGAGGTGAAGTATTGCTACGACAGAGTTTTCAACCCTTTCCTTGTGGGGTTTCTTGTTGGGCTGAGTTGAAAATTGGGCACCCTAGAGGTTAAATCAACTGGCTGGAGGCGAGATATATGCAGCCGAACCATCGCTCCTAGTTTCAGTTAGCATCCCCTCATTGGGTTCTCTCGCTCCATAACGTTCACTTAGACTGCATCAGCAGACTAGAGATTAGGAATATGTCTTCAAACTTAGGTGGTAAAGCGACGATTCTTGCAGTGGATGACAGCGTTGTCATGCAAGAACTGATTAAGCGAGTGTTAGCAGTAGATTATCGAGTTTTGGTTTCTGATAGCGCTGTAGATGCTTTGTCAGTGCTAGGTCGTGAGAAGGTATCGCTCCTGCTTTTAGATGTCTCTATGCCCGGAATTGATGGCCTAGAGTTCTGCCGGACAGTACGTAAACTCCCTCAGTTTGCAGCATTACCCATTATTATGCTGACAGCCCGCGATCGCGCCTTCGATAAAGTCCAAGGGCGACTCGCAGGAGCATCAGAATATTTAACCAAGCCGTTTGATGCGATCCAGTTACGCCAGTTGATTCAAAAGTTTGTTGGCACTCAAGCTTCGGGTAGCGCCAACTAGCGCTGGCTGAGACCAATCGCTGTATCTCATTGGCGGATCTCAGTGGCTGAGATCAAGCTGCTCTAGGCGGCAATAAAGCTGTCAATATCATTCAAGGCTTGCTCAATTTGAGTGATGCCTACTGTGATCTCTTCCCAGCTTCCTTGTTGAATCTGCTGCTCCATGCGCTCAGCCAGAGTTTGGACGACTTTAATTCCGACGTTAGCGCTAGCCCCTTTAATTTGATGAGCTTTGTGCTCTAGAGTCTTCAGGTCTTGGGTCTGTAGGGCTGTCTTAACCAGAGTGATGTTTTTGCGAGTATCTTGCAGAAATAGCTGTAGCACTTGTTGCTGAAATACACTGTTGCCGCGAGTAATACGCTGGAATCGGTCTAAGTCTAAGCCAACTCTGGTCGCTAATTCGGGTGTCACGACCCCGGTCGTTTCTGCCGTTGGCTCGGTTTCTAAAGGAGCGATCGCTTCACAGGCTTCCTCAGCGACTGCCTCAGATCCCAAAGCCCGGTTCCAACGCTTTAACTTATCAATCAGTTCTGGTTCGCTAAAAGGTTTATTGAGAAAGTCGTTCATGCCCGCATTCAGGCATTTTTCTTGCTCGCCCTCACAATCATTCGCGGTCATGGCAATCACAATAGTTTGCCGATTCTGTCCTTCAAGGTTACGAATTGCTTCTACTGTGGCATAGCCATCTAAGACAGGCATCTGACAGTCGAGCAATATCACCGTGTAGTGAGTTTGAGCCAGTAGAGCCAGAGCTTCTTGACCGTTGGCCGCAACGTCCGGTTCACAGCCTAGGTTTTTGAGCTGCCTACTCACAAGTCTTTGGCTGACAGGACTATCTTCTACTAACAAAATTTTCAGTTTCGATAGATCTGTCATGAGAACGAACGTAAATCCTTTACGAGTTGCTCGCCAGCTTGCTTCAGTAAACAGCATACCTAAGCATTTCCCCTGTTTATGATCTATTTTGGCTGTTTATGCAGTGAGGTTGATCACGACTGAAGGTGTCTCAAGCCACTCCTAGCAATAGGATGATTACTTTTTTAGCAAAATCTTATTCACAATAAAATTGGCAATGTCGGTGACGGGAAGGACATGTTGCACCACTCCCAGCGCGATCGCCTCCCTCGGCATACCGAAGACGATGCTGCTCTTCTCATCCTGGGCAATGGTCGTACCCCCAGCTTGGGCGATCGCTCGCATGCCATCTGCGCCATCTCGCCCCATTCCAGTCAGTAAGGTAGCGATCGCGGCTTTTCCGTAAAACTTAGCCACGGAGTTGAACGTCACTGTCACCGAAGGACGATGACCGTCTACCAATGCCGAAGCAGCACAGTAAAACTTCCCTTGGCTATCTAGCTCTAAATGAACCCGCTCTGGCGCAAAATAAACTGTTCCAGGGAGAGGCACTTCGCCTGCCTGAGCAATTTTGATATTTAAGCGACACTCCGTTTTTAGCCAGTTGACCAATCCTTGCAAAAATCCTTCGCTGATATGCTGCACACAGAGGACTGGAAACGGCAGGTTGGCAGGAAGATGGGTCAAGATTGCTTGCAGTGCCTGAGGCCCGCCCGTCGATGCTCCAATGACTAGTGCCCGCATCATTCTTGTACTCGTCCCTGGAGAAACTGGGCGAGTAGAACAGGGCGTATTGCCTAATGGTAGAGTGTGGTGATCAGGCAAGCGACGCTTTGTAAAGACAGTCACACCAGATAGGACTCTGATCTTACTGATTAATTCCTGTTTGACCAGCTCGTAATCAGCAGCCAAACCTGCACCAGGCTTTGGGAAGACATCAACCGCTCCCGCTTCTAGCAATTGAAAGATATTATGCGTGTTGTTAGGTTGGACAGAAGCACTAATCACTAAGATGGGTCGAGGATACTCTGCCATGATGTGCTTGGTAAACTCTAGCCCATCCATTCCTGGCATATAGAAATCTGTACAAATAACAGTCGGTTCCGCTTGCGGAATTAACTCTAAGGCTTCAATACCATTCCGGGCGGTTCCAACCACTTGGATGTCTGGGGTAGAAGCTAGCATCCGTTGCAGGATCACCAGAGATACTGGGGAGTCTTCTACTAGAAAAACCCGAATTGGCAAAGATGGCATTTATACAAGTCTCCTTAAGGTGTCTAATAACACCTTCTGGTCAAAAGTACCTTTGGCAATGTAGGCGTTAGCGCCCGCTTCAGCTCCTCGGCGTTTGTCATCATCGGTCGCTAAAGACGTTACCAAAATAATGGGTAATTCGCTATATTCTTTGTGTTGACGAATCTTAGCAGTTAGCCCTAAGCCATCCAAATTAGGCATCTGTATATCTGAAACTACGGCGTCAAACTCACGAGTTCTGAGTTTATTAAAGCCATCTAAGCCATCTACGGCGGTCACGACTTCATAACCCGCACTCTCTAAGATCCGCTTTTCCTGTGTCCGAATGGTGATGGAATCCTCAACTAGCAGTACGGTTTGCTTGGGTGCTTGCGCTTCTGCGAAGACTTTTGGAGCCAACGTGTTAGCCCGCTGACGTACTGATTTGATCAGGTCATGGGGGTTGAGCACCATGCAGACTTCCCCAGTACCCAAAATTGTAGCTCCGGAAACATTCCGCACTCGCTTTAGCAGCTTGCTTTGAGGTTTGAGGACAACATCTTGTTCATCTAGAAGAGAATCTACTAGCAGCCCTAAGCGATCGCTGCCAATTTTGAGGACGATGCAAGGCAACAACTTGGAATTGAGACCAGGTGACTGGGAGCGTTTAGGCTGACTCGATTCTAACTCTAGTAGATTTGCCAATTCCACAATGGATACAGGTTGATCTGCCAAAATAATAGTCTCCCGCCCCTCGATCGCAAAAACCTCATGAGGCTGGACTAACAGAGTCGTATGTACCGCTTCTACCGGAATGGCATAAGACCTTCCTTGGACTTCCACAATCAATACATGGGCAGTGGATAAGGTGGTGCCCATTTGCACCCGGAAGGCGCAGCCCTGGCCTAACTGAGACTCTACTTGAATCGTTCCCTTGAGACGCTCTACGTTGGTTCGTACGACATCCAGCCCGACTCCACGACCAGAGATCTCCGTCACAAAGGTCCGGGTAGAGAATCCAGGGGCAAAGATCAGCGATTGAATTTGGCTGGAAGTCATCGCGACCAAATCGGCTTCTCGAACCACCTCCCGCTTGAGCGCGGTCTGTTTGATGCTTTCGATGTCTAAACCACGCCCATCATCGCTAACTTCTATGACGATACTTGTGGCCGTTTGGTAGCCTTTTAGGCGGATGGTGGCTTGACGAGGTTTGCCTTGGCTTTCGCGTTCTGTGGGAGACTCTAGTCCATGATCAATGGCGTTACGTACCATGTGCATCAAGGGATCTTTCATCTCTTCCAGCACTCGCTTATCCGCCCGGGTTTCTCCGCCTTCAATCACTAAATTGATTTCTTTGCCTTGTTGCTTGGCTAGGTCTCGTACCATTCGAGGCATTAATTGAAAAATAGTTGATAAAGGCAAGAGCCGCAGCGTTCGCACTCCTTCTTCGAGTTCGCTCGCCACAACATCTAAGCGGGCATTGTCTTCGTATGCTGTACTTCGCAAACGATTAATCAGCAATCCGAGACGGTCTAGGCGTTCTTCTGTGCGGTGGTAAAAGGTTTGGAGTTGGTTGAGGGCACTCTGGTTGGTGCGGCGATCGCCAGTACTGAAGGCGAAACGATTGACAAAGGCATCACGGCTCCATTCCTCCCACAAACTAGCGATCGCTTCAATCTCGCTTAAGCGATGAGCCACTCGAATTTTGGTGACGGTTAACTCGCCTGTTTGCGTCATTAGCGCATCCAGTTTTTGGGTTTCTACCCGAATCGTTTCAATTCGATAGCTACCCGCATCGCTAGCATCTGCGATCGCTGGAGCTTTGGGGAGATTGGTAGGAGGAGTTGCAGTGTCGAGCTGGGGGAACTCCTGAGCCAACGTAGTTTGCTCTCTAGTAGACTCTACAGGCTCATCTGCAATTAGTTCTCCAAATACTACATCCTCAGCCCTGAGGGGAGGTAACTCTTCTACATTCAGGGAGTTGGAGTTAGTGGCATTGATGTCAGCGTTGACGTTTGGTTCTCCGGATTCCCTAGATGCTTCGGGTGCTAGCAGATGGCCATTCAGCACCTCAGGCGTGCTCTCTGTAGAGATATCTGTCGAGATAGAAGGTTGGGCGCTGTTGTCTAGCGCTCCTATGCTTGACACGGCAAGGGCAGTCTCAGAATTATTCGCTTCAGGATCATCCACCGCTTCAGCGACAACGGTTGGTGGTGTTTCTAATTCTAGAACTCCCATTAAATGGGCTAGAACATGGAAGGCATTGACATCTACAGGTTCGCCTGTGACGGATTCATGCACCAGTTTGCGAATTGCATCTAAGCCGTAGTAAAGGCGATCGCTCACTGCTGCTAGGGTTAGCTTGCCATGCTTAATGGTGCCTAAGACATCCTCAATCTGGTGTGCCAATGTGCCTACATCCCTAACCCCTAGCATGTTGGCATCACCCTTCAGGCTGTGCGCTTCTCGCAATAAGTCTTCTAGCCTGGTGCGATCGAAGGGATGTTGTTCTAAATATAGTAAGCCCGCTTCAAGCTGCTGTAGATGTTCTTCACTCGCAGTTTTGAAGATACTACGGAGTTCTTCATCATCAATCATCATAAGTACCTCACGGGAGTTTGGAAACCGAGCGTCTTTAGACCTCGGAAGAAAAACGACGCGGGTACTTTAGTGCCCGTTATACCTGGATGAGTTATAATACACCCATGACTCAATCCCTGTCTGTCAAATGCAAGCTGATAGTGCCCGTAGAGTTGAGGTTGGAAATCGACCAAACTTTGCAGGGGTTTGCGGATGCTTGCAATCAGAT
>JAHHIL010000073.1 GCA_019358975.1 Trichocoleus desertorum ATA4-8-CV12 | reverse complement strand
TCTAAGCCCTGCCCATAATTGTCATTTCTCCTTGTCGCGATCTACTCCTCTCGTTTGCTCTCGATCTGCTTCCGAGTTCAGGAAGGATTTCATTCAAAAAACAGCCTATGCAATTGACATTTCACACCCGAAACCTGCGTACTCCCAAAAACTCAATAAAGTAATGCGATCGGAGGCAGATGAACTGCGAGGCAGCCCAAGATTGCCAAAAATAAGTCCAGCAATGACGACTGCTACTGCACCTGATACCCCCAAGAATTGCCCAATCTGAAAGGTTCCTAACGCTAAGGCTACTGTGAGTAATAGGCTGCTCAGGGGATCATTGAGGCGGACAAAGACAGGCAGACTTAAGTAGCCCAAAATTGCCCCTACAAGTCCCCCGCCTAAGGCAACCACGAGCAACTCCTTGACTCCTCCCACAACGGTGAGGGAACCTGTCGCATAAACGATCAGAATCAAATTGAAGGAAACCAGAGCAGCCGCATCATTGAACAGGGTTTCTCCCTCTACAATGGCGGAGAGTCGGGAAGGTACCCGGATTTCCTTAAAGACTGCGATCATGGAAACAGTATCTGTATTCGCCAAAATTACGCCGATCAATAACGCGGGAATCCAGTCTATTCCCAGTCCGAATTTAACCAAAACTGCAATAATTGCCGACGAAAAAATTGAACCGGGGCCTGCCAAAAGCGCGACTGGTTTAAAGGTGCTGCGGAGACGGCTGATATCTGTATTAATTGCCGCTTCAAAAATCAGAATGGGCAGGAAAAGATTGAGGATGAGAGACGGGTCTAAACCAATTCGACGCGACAAGACATCTGTAATAGGTAAACCTGCCAGCACCAAACCTGTTACATAGGGAATTCGTAATCGTTGGGTTACAAGTGCTACAGTTGTTGCAATCATGAGCAGAATGATCAAGATAGTCACTAGCTCAGGGATAGTGCCTGCTGTTTGGCTTTCTGTAGCAGGACTGCTGTCCAAAGGAGTTTGTTGAGCTAAAATCCACGCCATCACCGATCCTCCTCCCATAAACTTACTTTCCCTCAATCAACAGACTATTACCGTTTGAGTCTACATGAGGGAGTTAGCTTTGCTGTAGGTGTAGGAAGCCTAGTTTTCTAAACGCTGGGGCCAACTTCCACCGCTCGGCAGATAGACATTGCCGCTGATTTAATCGAAAGTAGCAGCTATAAAGCCCTTTATACTGATTTCAGATGGCTCTTCAGGCAAAACGGCTGAGTTCAGAACAACCGATGATTGGCAATTTGGTGCGAGAACTGCGGCAAGCCATGAACTTATCGCAGCAGAAGTTCGCTGATACCATTGGCATGACGTTTCCTAGCATTAATCGTTGGGAGAATGGCCACGCAATTCCCTCACCGCTGGCACTTCAGCAAATCGACACCTTATTAAAACAGTTAGGCGATCGCGGGGAAGCACTACGAACTAAGCACTTTCCAGATAGTGAGCCAAAGTCATGAACTCAGTGTATCCAGGGTCGATCGCTGGCGAAGTCTTCATCGGTGGCGGTGAAATGGGGGCGTTGATGCGATCGCTGGACTGGTCGCAAACGTCCCTCGGTGCCGTGCAAAACTGGTCTCAAAGTCTAAAAACTGCGGTTCGGATCATGTTGACATCTCGCCAAGCGATGTTCGTCTGGTGGGGCGAAGACTTGATCAACCTCTACAATGATGCCTACCGAGACATTCTGGGAGGCAAACATCCAGGAGCATTGGGGCAACCCGCTGCTCAGGTATGGCGTGAAATTTGGGATCAGGTGCTTCCACGGGCCGAGTCCGCCATCCTCAACAATGAGGGCACTTATGATGAAGCCTTGCTGTTGGTGATGGAGCGTAACGGCTACCCAGAAGAAACCTATTACACCTTTTCTTATAGCCCTGTTCCGGATGTTGAAGGTAAAACGGGGGGCATTCTTTGTGCCAATACCGACGATACCCAACGCATTATCGGTGAGCGGCAGTTGGCATTGTTAAAAGAACTGGCCTCCAGAACCGCAGATGCCCGCACCTTTGACGAAGCTTGCACACTCAGCACTGCTTGTCTCGCAACTAATCCCTACGACTTGCCCTTTAGTTTGATCTATCTAGTTGAGCCAGACCAACAATGCGCTTTGCTAGCGGGCACCTCTGGTATTGAGCCAGGGCACTCGATTATCCCTCAAGCGATCGCGCTGAATGATGCCGACTGGCACTTTGCTGAGGTTTTAAATACACAGCAACCCCGTCTGATCACAACTTCAGAAGCCCGTTTTAGCAATTTACCCACGGGGGCATGGCAGATCCCCCCGCACCAACTCGCTGTAGTTCCCATCGCTGCATCCGGAAACAGAGGGAAAGCGGGCATCATGGTTGTGGGCTTGAATCCATTGCGGTTATTTGATGACAACTACCAGAGATTTTTGAATCTAGTTTCGACTCAAATTGCTGCCAGCATCACCAATGCTCAAGCTTATGAAGAAGAACGCAAACGGGCAGAAGCTTTAGCAGAACTCGATCGCGCCAAAACCACCTTTTTTAGCAACATCTCCCACGAATTCCGAACCCCACTCACACTCATGCTCGGTCCTCTAGAGGAGATCTTGGCAACAGAGGGAGTAATACCAGACGAGCAACGGCAACAACTGGATTTGGTACACCGCAACTCATTGCGCCTGCTCAAACTAGTCAACACACTACTAGATTTCTCTCGAATTGAAGCGGGCCGAGTCCAGGCAGTCTATGAAGCTATCGATTTGGCCGCGTTGACCGCAGAATTAGCAAGTGTGTTTCGTTCGGCGATCGAGCAAGCAGGACTACAGCTTGTCGTTGACTGTAAATCTCTCACTGGGCCTGTCTACGTCGATCGGGAGATGTGGGAAAAGATTATCCTCAACCTGCTCTCCAACGCCTTTAAATTTACCTTTTCTGGTGAGATTGCGGTTATCCTTCAGCAGAGACAAAGCCAGGTTGAATTGACGGTGCGTGACACTGGAATTGGGATGCCTGCCACAGAACTACCTCGTTTATTTGAACGGTTTTATCGGGTTGAAGGAGCACAGGGCAGAAGCCAGGAAGGCTCTGGGATTGGATTGGCTCTGGTAAAAGAACTAGTCCATCTGCATGGGGGAGAGGTCGAGGTTGCCAGCATTGAGGGAGAGGGTACAACTTTCACCCTGACGATTCCGACAGGAACTGATCATTTACCCCCCGAACGTCTCCAAAACAGCGATCGCACTGCATCTCCTACAGTTCTCGGAGCTGCCCCCTATGTGGAAGAAGCACTCCGCTGGCTACCAGAAGATTTGAGACTGCCGATCTTAGATTTTGGATTGGGGAGTACAGAGATAGAAACAGCACGCAACTCAAATGAGCAGACGAAACCTCTAAAATCTGAAATCCTGCTGGTCGATGACAACACCGACATGCGGAACTATGTGAAACGGTTATTGCTGAACCAGGGATATAACGTGGAAACTGCTGCTGATGGCATGATGGCGTTAGCTATAATTCAGCAACAACTTCCCGATCTGGTCTTAACAGATGTGATGATGCCCCGTTTAGACGGGTTCGGATTATTGCGGGAACTCCGAGCTACTCCCACAACTAGGGACATCCCAATCATTTTACTGTCTGCCCGCGCTGGAGAAGAAGCTCGCGTAGAGGGGTTAGAAGCAGGAGCAGATGACTATTTGATCAAACCCTTTTCTACCCGTGAGTTGTTGGTAAGAGTAGAAGCAAGTTTGAAACTGGCTCGCCTGCGACGAGAAACCCAACAGCGAGAGCAGACCCTCCGTTTAGAGGCAGAAACCGCGCAACAAAGTGTAGAAACTATTCTGTCGAGCATTAATGATGGGTTTTATCGGCTCGATCGCAATTGGTGTTACACCTACATCAACGATCGCAACTGCGAAATTGTTAGTAGGCCCCGCAACGACGTGCTAGGCAAAAACATTTGGGAGATGTTTCCTGATCTGGTAGGCACCGAGCTTTATGCAAATTTCCAGCGATCGCTAGAAACCCAAACACCAGCTCAATTTGAGTATTTTTATCCCACTTGGAATCGTTGGTTTGAAAACCGGGTCTATCCTTCTCCCCAAGGGCTCACAGTTTTTGTCGCCGACATCAGCGCTCGCAAACAAATAGAAGAGTCACTGCGGCGGAGTGAGGAGCAATTCCGCAATCTGGCAGACAATGCTCCCTTTATGGTCTGGGTGACTGATCCCGCAGGCTCCTGCACCTATCTCAGTCAAAGGTGGTATAACTTCACTGGGCAGACTGAGGCAACAGGTTTGGGCTTAGGATGGTTGAACATCACGCATCCAGACGATCGCGAGGAGGCTGAGCGTATTTTTTTGGCATCAAACGAGCGCCAGGAAGCCTTCCGTCTAGAGTATCGCTTGCAACGCCGTGATGGTGAGTATATTTGGGCGATCGGTGCGGCTAGTCCTTGGTTTGGAGCCAATGGTGAATTCAAAGGATATGTCGGTTCTGTGGTTGACATTAGCGATCGCAAACGAGCCGAAGCGGAGCGCAATCATCTCCTGACTCGTGAACGCGCCGCGCGGGAAGAAGCTGAGACTGCCAACCGGGTCAAAGATGAGTTTTTGGCGGTGCTGTCCCATGAGTTGCGATCGCCCCTCAATCCAATCCTCGGTTGGTCAAAACTCTTGCAAACTCGCCAGTTTGACCCACCAGCCACGCAGCGGGCCTTACAAACCATTGAGCGCAATGCCAAGCTGCAAACTCAGTTGATTGAAGATTTGCTGGATGTCTCTCGGATCTTGCAAGGCAAGATGGCCTTGAACGTGGGTCTGGTCAACTTAGCGACAGTCGTTGAATCGGCTTTAGAAACCGTGCGGTTGGCGGCAGATGCCAAACAGATTCAACTGCAAACCGTGATCTCCCTTGAGCACCCACAAGTCTCTGGTGATTCGGCACGACTCCAACAGATTGTATGGAATTTGCTCTCGAATGCCGTTAAGTTTACGCCGGACGGGGGCCAAGTTGAAGTTTGCCTAGATCAAATTGGCACCTATGCTCAAATCCAGGTGAAAGATACGGGTAAGGGCATCAGTCCAGACTTTTTACCTTATGTGTTTGACTACTTCCGTCAAGAAGATGGCAAAACAACCCGTAAGTTTGGGGGGCTGGGCTTAGGCTTAGCGATCGTGCGTCATTTAAGTGAACTGCATGGTGGAACGGTTCAGGTGGAAAGTCTTGGAGAGGAACAGGGCGCTACGTTTATTGTCCGGTTGCCTCTGATTAACAAGTTGGTAGCGTCAGAAGCAAAACATTTCACTACCACTGAATCGGTTGATTTAAGTCAACTCAGGATTCTAGTGGTTGATGACGATGAGGACATGCGGAATCTGGTGCAGGTGATTTTAGAGCAACAAGGAGCGCAGGTGGAAATTGCAGCTTCTGCGGCTGAAGTGTTGCTCTCCTTCGATCGCCAGCTCCCTAATGTTTTGATTAGTGATATCGGCATGCCAGATATTGATGGTTATATGCTGATGCAGCAAATTCGATCGCGATCGCCAGACCAAGGTGGCCTCATACCCGCGATCGCCCTTACCGCTTATGCCGCAGAGTATGACCAACAGCAAGCCTTGAAAGCAGGATTTCAGCAGCACCTAGCCAAGCCCATTGAGCCAGATGCCTTGACCCAAGCGATCGCTGACTTGGTTCTAAAGCGTTAATTACTCCCTTCCCGCTGTAGGATCGAGGAAGGAGTAAGGAATCGTGATGAATCGAACTCAAGCCTTTCTGCTTCATCTATTGCCAGATCCGGATGAATCCGTTTGGCAACTTCTCGGTAAAGCTTTTTAAGATGTTCGGATGCCCAATTACTAAAATTTTAGATAATTTTGCTTGTAGGATTCCATCAGTCACGACTCTGTTACGCCAAGGGCAACTAGTTGCAAAATTTGTAACTACTCCTAGCACAGGCCTAAGTTTGCCTAGCTTAGACAAACGTGATGCCCTTGGCTTGAGGAGAATAATCAATATGGTGAGACTTCCCGCGATCGCGCTTTTGGTCGGATTACTAACCGCTAGCTCCGTGGCAGTAGGTGGGCTAAAAACAGGGATGCGATCGCCCGTCGTGCCGCATCGTGAGAACTTAACAGTTCAGCAAACCGAAACTCTAGATCGTTTAGTCGATCGCGGAGAGGCCCTGAGAATTACCTGGTTTAGTCCTGCAACTCTCGGTTCTCATCAATTTGTGGAATCCTTGCCCGAAGAAACGGTTTTTCTGGCATGGAATGATCTCTGCACTAAATTTTCTGCCCAAAAGGTGGGTTGTGTGGAATCAGGCCTGTTTCGTCCTAGGGCTCTGGCAGAAATTTTGATTAAAAATAAAGAACGGGCTGCCACTGCACAGCCTTAAAAGTTTGGCTAGCACTCTAAATACAACATTAGGATGCCAAGCATTTGGGAAGGGAGTCTCCATAATGGAAGTGGTTGGTAGTCCATCACCAGATTCGATGTTGTTCAGGTATCAGTAAGGGTTATGCAGGGAAACCAGGCCACACAGGAGCAGCTCCTCCTCACCATTGCCCAACTCCAGCAGGAAGTCCAAAGCTTAAAGCAAGACCAGCAGGAGCGAGAAAAATTAACCGCGCTCAACACCAACTTAGAACGTGCAGTCGAGGAACGTACTAGAGAGCTACGTCGGAGTAACGCCCTTTTGAAAGCTCAGCAGGAAGCTGCCGTCGATGGGGTCTTAGTGGTGGATGAAAATCGTTCTGTTGTCTCTTACAATCAGCGGTTTTGCCAACTCTGGCGCATTCCTGAGGCAGTGATGCAGACTCGGAATCCTTGCCAGTTAGTGAAGCGAATTATCGATAAAGTAGAGCAGCCAGAAGAGTTTCGAGCGCAAGTAGAATATCTTTACCAAAATTTAGAAGAGATTGCCTACGATGAGATTTTGTTGAAGGATGGACGGGTTTTAGAGCGCTATTCTATGGCCGCGCGATCGCCGGAAGGGCAGTACTACGGTAGAGTTTTTTATTTCCGAGATATCAGTGACCGCAAGCGCGCCGAAGCAGCCCTGCGGGAAAGTGAGATTCAGTATCGGGACTTAGTGCAGACAGCCAACTGCATCATTCTGCGTTGGGATACGAACGGCGATATCCGATTTCTGAATGACTATGGCCAGCGTCTCCTTGGCTTCGAGAGTCATGAGATTATGGGTCGCAATGTCGTTGGCACCATTGTTCCGGAGACAGAAACCTCTGGGCGCGACTTACAAGCCTTGATGGTAGATATTTGTCAACACCCAGAAAACTATCTACTCAATGAGAACGAAAACCTTTGCAAGGACGGCGATCGCGTCTGGATTGTCTGGGCTAATAAGCCAATCTTGGACGATCAGGGAAATCTGGTAGAAATTCTTTCGGTCGGCACCAATGCCACCCAGCGCAAGCGAATGGAGGCGGCTCTAGAGGAGAGCGAGTTGAAGTTCCGCACCATTGTCGAGAACGCTCATGACACCCTCTATGTGATTAATCCTGAAGGCATTTTCTACTATCTTTCGCCCAATTTGCGTAACATCATGGGTTATGAACCGAGCGAGTTGGAGGGAATTTCCTTTGCACCTTTCATTCACCCCGATGATTTATCCCGATGTGCTAGCGCGATCGCCCATGTCGTTGCCACAGGCGAGACAAACTCAGAAATCGAGTATCGTGCTAAATGCAAAGATGGCAGTTATTCCTGGCTAGTGACTAATCTAGCCGCTTCGCGAGATGCAAATGGCCAGTTGATCATTATTGGTGTAGCTCGCGACATCAATGAACGTAAGCGTGTAGAGGAAGCGCTGCGGCGGAGTGAAATCAAGTACCGCAATATTTTCGAGAACTCCCAGGTAGGGATTGGCCGCACTCGTTTAGAAGATGGATTGATTTTAGATGTCAATCAACGTTGTGTAGAAATTCTCGGTTGTAGTTCTGCTGCTGAGTTGATTGGTCAGCGATTTGCTCCAGAGTTCTATGCCGATCCCAGCGATCGCCAACGTTTACTCGCTAGTATTCAGCAATCTGGCGAGATCCAAAACTTTGAACTAGCACTCCGCCAATGCAGTGGGACGCTGACCTGGGTTCTCCTGTCATTCCGTCTGAATGCGGAAGAAAACCATCTTGATTTTGTCATGGAGGATATTACCGATCGCAAGCAGCGAGAAGAAGCTCTACGTCTGATTGTAGAAGGAACTGCCGCTAAGACGGGAGATGAGTTCTTTCAGTCTTGCGTTCGCTACCTGGCTGAAGTCCTCCAAGTCGGCTATGCCTTTGTCAGTCGGTTTGTGAATAGAGCCAAAACGAGAGCCTGTACTTTAGCGGTTTGCGGAAATGGGAAAATTGGAGGAAACTTTGAGTACCACACTGAGTGTTTGCCCTGCGGCCAAATTCTACAAAGGCAAATTTGCCATTACCCCGAAAATCTCCAAACTCTTTTTCCTAGAGTTTTAGAATTTGCGGGCATGGAAGTAGAGAGCTACTTAGGCATTCCTTTAATCGATGCAGCGGGCAATATTCTAGGCATTCTAGGTGTCATGGATGTGAAGCCAATGGAGCCTGATGCGGGACGAGAGTTGATCTTAAGAATTTTTGCGGCCCGGGCTGGGGCTGAGTTGGAGCGAAAGCAAGCTGATGAAGCAGTGCAGTATCGCGCCCAGGTAGAAAGCTTGCTCAGTAGTATCTCTCGGCAGTTCATTGACCAAAATTTAGAGACAGCAGTGAACTTTAGCTTAAGGGCGATCGCGCAATTTTTTGGGGCGGAACGGAGTTGCATTTTTGAATACTCCCCGGATCAAACCAGCGCTCAAGTTGTCCATGAATGGTGTGCTCCTAGGGTGCTGCCATTAACTCTTGAATCGAGAGAGAATTCTGTAGCAGCATTTCCGCGTTTCCACCGCCTGATCTTGAGTGGTAATGCAGTCCACATTCCTAATATGGCTCAGCTCTCATCAGACATAGCAGAGAGGAGACTGTTTGAGTATCAGTCAATTCAGTCGCTGGTGGCAGTTCCCATGTCTCATGCCGATAAAGTCGTGGGTTTCTTGGGGATGGATGCAGTTCACAGCCCTAGAACTTGGACCCAAGAAGAATTGAGCCTGCTAAAATTAGTGGGTGAGCTGATTGCGATTGGGCGGGCCAGACATCAAGCGGAGGATGCGCTGCGTGTCGCTAAAGAAGCCGCCGAAGCCGCTAACCGCTCCAAGAGCATCTTCTTAGCGAATATGAGCCATGAATTGCGAACTCCCCTCAATGCCATCTTGGGCTTTACTCAGTTGATGGAGCGTGACCCTGTGCTCACTTCCCAACAAGAGGAATCCCTAGAAATCATTAATCGCAGTGGAGAGCATTTGCTGGGTCTAATTAATGATGTGCTAGAGATGTCCAAGATTGAGGCAGGACGCATGACTTTGCATCCTACGCCCTTCAACTTGCATCGGCTACTCTACACGCTCCAAGAAATGTTTCAAATTCGAGCCGAAGCCAAGCAATTGTCTCTGCAATTTGCACTCGCGCCTGACCTGCCGCCCTATGTCTTGATGGATGAGGGTAAACTCCGCCAAGTCTTGCTCAATCTCTTGAGTAATGCCGTGAAGTTTACAGATAGGGGTGAGGTGAGACTACGAGCCAGCCTTCAATCAGACAATCAATCTGCTGATATCAGCTACCACCTCTATGTGTCCGTTGAAGACACTGGAAGCGGAATTGCTCCTGAAGAAATCGACAGCCTGTTCCAACCTTTTGTCCAGACTAGCAGTGGCACCCAGGCTAGGGAAGGCACCGGATTAGGGCTAACGATTAGTCGCCAGTTTGTGCAATTGATGGGAGGTGAGCTTGAGGTTAGCAGCACCCTTAATCAGGGGTCAGTTTTCTCCTTCTATGTGCCGCTCACCTTGGCTGTATCATCTGTAGAGTTAGCTCAGTCTGGTGTTAGAGGCCGAGTCCTACACCTAGCCCCAAATCAACCAACTTATCGAATTCTAGTCGTAGACGATCGCCTAGAAAACTGTAAGTTGATGGAGCAATTATTGCAGATGGTAGGCTTTGAGACCGCCTTGGCAAGCAATGGACAAGAGGCGATCGCGCAATGGGAAAGCTGGCAACCCCACCTGATTTGGATGGATATGCGGATGCCTGTGATGGATGGCTATGAAGCCACTCGCCAAATTCGCCATTTAGAAGTAACGACTCCCGCTAGGTCGCACAGGACGGTGATCATCGCCTTGACTGCTAGCGCCTTTGAGGAGCAACGAGCCACGATTCTAGCTTCAGGATGTGATGACTTAGTCCGCAAGCCGTTCCGAGAAACGGTGATTTTTGACAAGATCGCGGCCTATTTGGGAGTTGAGTATCTCTATGAACCTGCCGAAACCGATCCGAAACCGACAAAACGCTTTGCAGCGATCGCGGATCGCTCTACCAGCAGCCCATCACCTCAGCCTCAAAATCTTAAGTGTGAGGACTTGATGGTGATGCCGCCGGAATGGATTGCCGAACTACACGCAGCAGCAACTAGAGTGAATGCCAATTTAGTGCTGCAACTACTGGCTCGAATTCCGGAAAACCACAGCTTATTAGCCAGTCGCTTGCAAGATTTGGTCAAACATTATCGCTTTGACACCTTGGTGGAGTTAACTCAAGCCGCTATTTCCTAAAGAGTGGGTACTAAAGAGTGAGTCGATTCACTGTAAGATTTTCAGAACCGCTGGCTTGCTCCTGCTCAATCATTGACTGTATGCAATCTGATGCTTTTCGAGGCAATATCCTCATTGTTGATGATACACCAGATAACCTGCGCCTTTTATCCACCATGCTAACTGGACAAGGATATGAGGTGCGTAGTGTGATTAATGGGGCAATGGCCCTAATGGGAGCCCGCGCAGAGCCACCTGACTTAATTTTGTTAGACATCAATATGCCGCAAATGAACGGCTATGAAGTTTGCGAACAACTCAAAGCGGATGACTGTAGCCGTGATATCCCTGTAATTTTCATCAGTGCGCTAGAGGATGTTTTAGATAAGGTAAAAGCTTTTTCCGTGGGCGGTGTGGACTATATCGTCAAGCCTTTTCAAATCGAAGAGGTATTAGCCCGGATTGAAACTCACCTGACAATACGGCGATTACAACAGCAACTCCAAACTCAAAATTTGCAACTGCAACAAAAAATGGTGGAGTTACAAGAACTCAACCAACTGAAAGAAGAGTTTCTTCACGCCATTTCTCACGATCTCCGGACTCCCATCGTCGGTACGTTGTTGGTGCTGGAAAACTTGCAGAACAAAGCTCAAAAGCAAGCGGGGGAAACCGTGGGGATCTCGCTTTCTGTGTTGCAGCGGATGATCCAAAGCAGCGATCGCCAGCTCAGCTTGCTCAATCTGCTCTTAGAAGCCCATTTCAATGAAGCGGGCCATATGGTTTTGGAGCCAGAAGCAGTATCTCTACACCCGTTTGTGCAAGATTTAGCAGCCGATTTAGAGCCTTTACTAGCTAAAAATGTTGCAACCCTGACAAATTTGATCTCCCCTGATCTACTACCTACGGCGGCTGATCCTTTACAACTCCGACGAGTATTCGAAAATCTCCTCACCAATGCCCTCAATCATAATCCTGCGGGTCTGAGCCTAGTGATCAATGCGACCCCTGTAACGGCTCAAGGAGATATGGTCTATTGCACGGTGCAGGATAACGGGGTAGGGATGACTCAAGCCCAATGCGATCGCTTGTTTGAGCGGTACGTACGAGGCGATCGCTCTCGATCAATGGGGATTGGCTTAGGGCTTTACTTATGTCGCCAGATTATTAGAGCGCATGGGGGCGAGATTGGGGTAACAAGTGTACCTGGAGCAGGAACAACCTTCTGGTTTACGCTACCATTAGCAGCCCAGTAGTCCCTCACCCCATTAGAATTCACTGGTCGAAGCGATGGCAGTGACTTAATACCCGCACGAGTTTGTTGATTTTCACAGGCTTACTGATGTAGTCATCCATTCCCGCCTTTAGGCAGACCTCGCGATCGTCCTGTCTCAATGCATGAAATCCTGACCTGTCGTGGCTTTGATGCTATCCTCCATTAGGAAACCATTGCCAGTTAAGGAGGCTGGCGATCGGATTTAGCCATGCGCCTACCGCCAAACGACAACTGATGCGATTAGGAGTGCCATTTATCACAATCGAGGGTGCGTTGGGGGTGGACTACTGGCAGCGACGACACTTAATTCTCTTGCAGAATCCTTAATTACGACTCCTTTTCTTAAGGGAAGCTGAAACTTATCGCAAGCACTCTGATTTATCCCTCCCCCCTGCATTGTTGAACTCTGAGTGAAGTGATATTGTTCAGCGTCAGTGAGTCTACGCTGCTTGTGATATTTCTTTTCAAGCAACTAGATTGGTGCATTTGCCCCTTAATGACCAATTAAATATGCACTTAAGTATTAAGTTGCCATCCTACGCAGTAGGATTAGCGTTGCTTGTGCAGATGATCTCTGCTTGCACCCCCCCAACCTCTCAACAGACTAGCTCCGTAGCTCAGCAAAACGCCCAGCAGACAGGCTCTGCAGATCAAATTGTGCTGGCGATCGGTGGTGAAAGTGAAGAAGGATATGATCCCGCTTTAGGTTGGGGACGGTATGGATCGCCGTTGTTCCACAGCACTCTATTGCGACGCAATGAAAATCTAGAACTTGTCAATGACCTTGCGATAAACTATCGCGTTAGTGACGATCGAAAAGTGTGGACAGTGAACATTCGACAGGATGCTGTGTTTTCTGATGGCAAGCCTGTCACAGCCGAGGATGTTGCCTATACCTTCAACAAAGCGGCTGAAAGTGGGGGGCTAACAGATGTCACCGTGTTGCAAGAAGCTGTGGCGATCGACGAAGACACGATAGAGTTACGCCTGAAGCAGCCTCAAAGTACCTTTGTGAATCGGCTTGTCACGCTGGGAATTGTGCCCAAACATGCACATGGAGCCGATTATGCCCGCAATCCGATTGGGTCGGGTCCCTACAAGCTGGTGCAGTGGGATGAAGGACAGCAGTTAATTGTCGAGGCAAATCCCGATTACTACGGTGAGCCGCCTGCAATTCAACGTCTAGTGTTTTTGTTTGTTGAGGAAGATGCGGCATTTGCAGCCGCAAAATCTGGACAGGCACAGGTCGCAGCTGTTCCGCAATCTCTGGCGGTACAGCAAGTTGACGGTATGAAGCTGTATGACGTAACCAGTGTCGATAATCGGGGATTGATGTTTCCGTTTCCTCAGAGCAATGCAAAAACAACGCCTGATGGAGATTCAGTGGGTAATGATGTCACTGCCGATCGCGCGATTCGACAGGCAATTAATGTAGCGATCGATCGCCAGGCTTTAGTCGAGGGAGTTTTAGAAGGCTATGGTTCTCCTGCGTATGGTCCGGTGAGTGGATTGGCGTGGGAAGAGCCTGATGCGGATATTCAAGATGCAAATATAGAACGGGCGAAACAGATTTTGGCAGAAGGGGGATGGAGTGACAAAAATGGGGATGGAGTTCTTGAAAAAGGCAACCTACAGGCAGAATTTACGTTGCTCTACCCTGCCAGTGATAGTACTCGTCAGGCACTTGCCCTTTCAGTGGCGGAGATGATTAAACCGATTGGTATTCGCGCTGTTGTACAGGGCAAAAGCTGGGATGAGATGGAATCCCTGGTACACAGTAATGTCGTGCTATTTGGCTGGGGGAGCCACGATCAGACTGAAATGTATAATCTCTACCACAGCAAAGCGGCGCAGGGAGACTTTTATAACGCGGGCTATTATGCGAACTCTGAGATTGACAAAACATTAGATTTAGCGATGGGCGCACCCACCGAGGAGGAAGCGATCGCCTTCTGGAAAACCGCACAGTGGGATGGTCAGCAGGGCTTTACTGCAAAGGGGGATGCAGCTTGGGCATGGCTGGTTAACCTCGATCACACCTACTTTGTGAGTAGCTGTCTGGATATTGGTAATCCACAAGTGGAACCTCACGGGCATGGCTGGCCCATTACTGCCAACATCGCACAATGGAAATGGACATGCAACTAACTGGCATTGCATCATTCATGGTGCGAAAACTCATTCGTCTGGTGCTGTTGTTGATTGCAGTGTCGGTGTTTAGCTTTGTATTAGTGAGCCTATCACCCGTTGATCCGGTCAACGCTTATGTCGGAGCCGATATGTTGCAAATCGGTTCAGAACAGCGCGAGTTGATTGCTCAGCGATGGGGTTTAGATGAACCCATGACCACTCGCTTTTTCCTGTGGCTACAACAGTTCGTCAGTGGCAATCTGGGAACATCTATGATCTTTAATCAACCTGTGTCTACTGTGATTGCCAATCGCTTTCAAGCTTCTCTGCAAATGCTGGCGATCGCCTGGTTACTTTCTGGGTTTCTGGGTTTAACGCTGGGAATTATTGCCGGGGCAAAAGAACGTTCTTGGGGCGATCGCATCATTCGGTTTTATGCGTACACCCTGGCTTCTTCGCCAACATTTTGGGTTGCTTTATTGCTGCTGATTATCTTCGCGGTGCAGCTTAAAGTAGCCCCGATTTGTTGTGCGGCTCCTCCTGGCGTTTTGGCACAGGATGTCACACTCTGGCAACGACTCCATCACATCCTTCTACCTGCTTTAACGTTAAGCATTATTGGGGTTGCCAATATTACGCTCCACACTCGACAGAAGTTGATTGAGGTGTTGAACAGTGATTATGTGTTGTTTGCACGAGCGCAGGGCGAAAGTTTGGTTGGCATTGTTCGCCATCATGGTTTACGGAATGTGATTCTCCCTGCGATTACGCTCCAGTTTGCATCACTGAGTGAGTTATTTGGTGGATCGGTGTTAGTAGAACAAGTTTTTGCCTACCCAGGATTAGGAGAAGCAACGGTTGAAGCGGCACTCCGCAGTGATATACCGCTATTAATTGGAATTGTCTTTTTTAGTGCCATTTTTGTTTACACCGGAAACACGATCGCCGATCTCACGTATCAAATTATTGATCCTCGGATTCGATTGAGCTAACTAGTTTATGTCTTCTCCTACTCTCTCTCGTCCTCAAATCCGATCGCGTCTTCGCATTAATCGTCGCCAAAAAACACTGTTGGCGATCGCCCTTTGTTCTCTTTTTCTACTCACAATCATTCTGAGCAGCAGCTTACTGAGTGACAGTGGATTAAATCCTGTATTAACTCAACGCAATCAATCCCCTTCTTTTGCCCATTGGTTTGGGACAGATTGGTTGGGGCGCGATATGTTAATGCGATCGCTGCATGGCATGTCATTAAGTGTGCGAGTCGGGTTATTAGCTGCCAGTTTTAGTGCTGTGATTGGAACAGGATTGGGGCTGATCTCAGGCACGTTTGGTGGCAAAGTTGATGCGGTCATTACCTGGATTATTGATGTATTTTTCAGTCTGCCCCATTTGGTATTGCTGATCATGATTGCCTTTGCGATGGGTGGAGGAACGACGGGCGTGATCATTGCGGTTGCGTTAACCCACTGGACAGGCTTGGCAAGAGTGATTCGGGCAGAAACCTTGCAAGTCAACAGTTCTGATTATGTGCAGCTTTCCCACAAGTTGGGAAAATCACCCCTTTGGATTGCGCGACATCACATCTTTCCTCACGTCATTCCACAATTGTTGGTGGGGCTGATTCTGCTCTTTCCCCACGCGATTTTACACGAAGCCGCGCTGTCGTTTATTGGGATTGGATTGTCGCCTCATACGCCAGCGATCGGGATCATTCTGGCAGAATCGATGCGTCACCTTTCGACAGGCTACTGGTGGTTGGGCGTCATGCCGGGACTGTTGTTGCTAATGACCGTAAAAGCCTTTGATACGCTAGGGGAAAACGTGCGGGCATTGATCGATCCAAAAACAAGTCAGGGGTGATCATGCTGTCAGTACAGAATCTTAGCGTGACATTTACGATGTATGACCGAGGGTTGACTCAGAAACAACTCACGGTCATTACAGAGTTAGATTTGGAGGTACAGGCAGGGCAGGTAGTTGCCGTTGTGGGTGCCAGTGGATCAGGAAAAAGCCTGTTGGCTCACGCTGTGCTTGGAATTTTGCCTGACAATGCTCAGGTCAGTGGCACGATCCTATTCAAGGGAAAACCGCTGACTCTGCAACGTGCTCAAATCTTGCGGGGCAAAGAAATTGCCCTGATTCCTCAATCGATCGGCTATCTTGATCCCCTGATGCAGGTCGGAAAGCAGGTGAACCGGGTAGCGCAGGTATGTGGATTGTCGAAACAACAGGCACGTCAGGCGGTCGATCGCACGTTTGACCGTTACAGTCTGGCGACCAAGGTAAAGCAGTACTATCCGTTTCAAGTTTCAGGGGGCATGGCACGGCGTGTCCTGGTGTCTACAGCAGTTGTGAGTCAGGCGGATCTGGTTATCGCGGATGAACCAACTCCCGGACTGCATCCTGATGTGGTGAAGGAAACTCTAGACCACTTACGAGAACTGGCAGATGAAGGAAAAGGGGTCATCCTGATTACCCATGACATTGAAGCGGCACTGCAAGTGGCAGATCAGGTTGCCGTTTTCTATGCCGGAACAACGGTTGAAATTGCCGCAGCAACCGATTTCCCAAACGGCACGATTCGCCACCCCTACACACAAGCCCTGTGGCGATCGCTTCCCCAAAACGAGTTTATTCCCGTTCCCGGTAGCCAACCCAGTCCCGATGCCCTACCAAGCGGGTGTTTGTTTAGCGATCGCTGTCCCTGGGTGACGGAGGAGTGTCAGGTTGGTCGTCCCCCATTTCGGCAGGTGCAAGGTGCGCCTGTGAGATGTATTCATGCGGAGGAACATCATGTTAGTCGGTAAGCAGCTTGCATTTCGCTATAGCCCCAGGCATCCCTGGATTTTGCGCGACTTCAATGTGGCGATCGCCCCCAACGAAGTTGTTGGACTCATGGGTCCTTCCGGGTTTGGCAAGACAACATTAGGCAAATTGCTAGCAGGTTATCTCACGCCCAACTTTGGGAACGTGACAGTAAACAATCAACCACTCCCCCTACGAAGCTACTCCCCAGTACAGCTAATTTTTCAAAACCCTGAATTAGCGGTCAATCCACGCTGGCGTGTTCGTCAAATTCTACAGGAAGGACACATGCCTACACCTGAGTTGTTGGATGCGTTGGGTGTTCACCAAAACTGGCTCAATCGCTACCCTCATGAGTTAAGTGGTGGTGAGCTGCAACGAATTGCCGTTGCACGCGTCCTTAACCCTACCACTCGTTATCTGATTGCTGATGAGATGACGGCAATGCTGGATGCCAATACCCAAGCGCTAATCTGGCAAGCTGTCCTTGCCCACACGCGCACTCATCAGGTTGGATTATTGGTAATCAGCCATGAATTTGCTCTATTGAAACGATTGTGCGATCGCATCATTGATGTGATTGGACATCGATCAGATGAATTCAGCAAAGTGTCCGTTAGTAAACTAGTTGAGCCTTAACTTCAAAACCCAATTGCTACTGTTACCTGGCTTAACGGACTTATTGAGCTTCTTTCATTTCTAAGTTCCGAAGGACTTCTTGCATCTCTTGAGGCGAAACACGACGCTGCAAAGAAGTCCAGAAATGCCCATTACTACTACCACTATTTAGTAACGATTGACTTCGCAATTGCCGTAAAGCGTTAACATTAAGGTTAAGCGGAGATTCATACAGTCAGACTCCTCAGACCTCAGGGGGTAACAGGGAGGTTGAAGCAGATGTGTAGCAAGGGATAGAGCTGCTAAGTACAAAAAAAGATAGGCTTGCTACTTGACCACAAGCCTATCCCAAAAAATGCTGCCTCCATTCTACCAAGCTCACCTCCAACAGTGCCTCAGTCCTCGCCATTACCTACTCGTGAATCTGC
>JAHHIL010000072.1 GCA_019358975.1 Trichocoleus desertorum ATA4-8-CV12 | reverse complement strand
TTCGTAAAATTTGACATCCCGACTACCTGAGGCGGATGAAGCGGCAATCGCCCAACTCCAGACTACGTAAACTCTCTGACTATTATTCTATTTGTAAAGAAAGATGCGGCAATGCATAGCCTTAGGGACCATTTTTTGTCCGTTACTAAAACTAAGTCGAGGAGTCTTCCCTACTCAACAAATTAAGCCAGATTGATAACAGCCTTTACGATTCGTTAGCGATTAATTCGTTCACCAATTTGGCGGGCTTGTGTCAGCAGTAGCTCAGCTTGTTCCTTTTGCCCATTTTCTGCATACCCACTGGCGATCGTCGCTAAGGCAACTGCCTTTTCTGCATCTCCACGGATTTGTTCTGCAACCTGACGGGCTTGTGCCAGTAAGGGCTCGGCTTGTTCCCTTTGCCCGATTTCTGCATACCCGCTGGCGATCGCCGCCAAAGCAAAATCTTTCTTCGAATCTTCAAAAATCAGCAGTTTGTTTGGAGTATCGGCGACTTCAAGAGCTTGAGCAAGTAGCTGCGCAGCCCTATCTCCCCGCTCCGCTCGTACCACTGTCTCAACCACTTGAGTAAATGTCTCAGCTCCGTAGAAGGTAAGTTCAAATTGGCTCAGCATCTGAAACGCTTGGTCATACTGTTTTGCCCTGGCGTACTCAACGGCGAGTTTAGCCCTTGCTGCTGATTGGTTCCCTGCCCATTTAATCTCTTGGATGGCTTGAAGTGCCAGGTTGTATTGCTGGGCTTCCGCAAACCGACCAGCAAGCTGGGTAAATACTTCATTGCTAGTGCTTCCACTGATCAGCCCGTCCGGGGTTCTACCCGCGTCCTCAGGGAGATCCTCATAGGGTTGAATGGTTTTGGCTATCTGAAAGGCTTGGTTGTATTCTCCAATCTCAGCATAACCAACCGCAATTCGGGCCATGTTAGTGTATAGCGAGTAGCCATTTGTGGAGGCAGGCTCTGCTTTTTGCTTCGCCTTATCTTTGGCTTGAGCAAGAACGTGCAAGGCTTGGCTCTCTTGCCCAAGTGTGTCATAGGCAGCAATTGCTTCGATGAAGTAATACATATTGATGGGGTCGACTATCTGAGTGACCTGGGGCAATATCTGCAAGGCTTGGTTTTGCTGTCCGGCTGCTGCATAAGCAACAGCGATCGCAGTGAGTTCACTTGGATTGGCTCTTTGAGGAATTTGTGCCAGTACTTTCAGCGCTTTCTCCCTTTGTCCTGCCTTTGTATATTCGTCTGCAAGTCTGGTAAGCACCATCGGTTTGCTAATGCTATATTCCTTATCTACTGCTCCAGCCGGACTGTATGTAATAGAAGCTGAAATCAGTTGAGCAACCTGAGTGGCTTTTTCAAGTTGTTTTGCGGCTACTAACTCTCTGATAATTCGATCTAAAGCAATTGATATGTCTCCCCCAGCTGCACCTTGGTACTTGTACTTCTGCGTTGTCAGTGATTTAGCAGCTTGAAGTGCGTCATCGTAGCGACCCATTTTTACGTAACTGGCGCCAACCTCACCCCACATTTCAGTCTGATTGCGAATGGATGAGTTGACTTTGGCGGTTTGAATAGCTGGAGACAGTAGCTTCGCAGCCATAGCCTGTTGCCCCAGCTTTCCATAGCCAACAGCAACCTGAGCTAGCACCTTTGCTTGAGTAATTCGTTTTCCTGTGTTTTGTTCATAGATAGCCTGTGGATCAATTTTTGCGATTTGTAATTTTGGATTAAGGGAAAGTGTGCAGGCTGAGTTTGCTAGTGAGACCAGTGCAGCGATCGCCAAAACTTTGTAATTCATAAGCTTCCACCCTATGTTTTTATGATGAACTTGACCTCGTAGCGCTTCTCAATCTCTAGACACAGTTCTCTCAAGATTGCGTCCCTGCTTGGCTGACAAAGTCTAAGGGATTGAGGCAATACTTGGGTTTATATTTGAGAGTCAAAGAGTTTTATACATTCATCTTCACCAGCTTCATCCAATAAGCTTGATGAGCAATAAATGTTTTAGCGCAGACCGCTTCCTGGAATACAAAAGCCATTCCAAGAGCGTATGCCAGATGGTGGAATACACTTGGTAAACTCAGCTCTAGATTACATGGCTTCGGATAGAGCAAATCTTAATGCTTAGACTATTAATATTAAATCTATAAACGTCTTCTAATAACAAATACCCTAAAACTCCTATGAAATCTGAATTTCCCATTCCCTATCAAACAGGGGCTAAACCACCACAAGCTTCTGGCCCTGATGTCAAATCAATTTCACTCACTCCACCCAACGCTCAAGAACCTGCTAAAGAGCAGAAATAAAGCGATTAGTCGAGACTTACCTAAAAACCTCCTTTTCAGTTTTACTGTTAGGAGGTTTTCTTTTGAAAGGAGATGGGAAGAGAGATCGCTCAAAACTTCCCTTTCATTATAAAAAAGGATACTTTGACTGTTGCATTCTCCCTTATTTAAAGGCTCGGAGATGTGACTGGGGTGGATAGAGAGAGAGGTTTGGGAGTCATGCCTAGACGCTGTAACATCTGCTCGTCGTGGTTATGGTCTGGGTTAGGTGTGGTTAATAGGACTGGGCCAGTAAAGATAGAATTGGCACCCGCAATGAAACAAAGTGCTTGCAACTCATCACTCATCTGCAAACGACCCGCAGAAAGGCGCACCATTGCTTGAGGAAAGAGAATGCGAGTGGTAGCGATCGTCCGGACTAGTTCAATTGTGTCTACAGGTGCAGTGTCTTGTAAGGGAGTGCCTGACACGGGAACTAAGCAATTGATGGGGATAGATTCTGGAACTGGCTCTAGACCACCCAGTACCTCCAGGAATTCTAGGCGATCCTGAACAGACTCACCCATACCCAGAATACCACCACAGCATACAGAGATACCTGCTTCACTCACTGCTCGAATCGTTTGTAAGCGGTCTTGATAGGTACGAGTTGTAATTACTTGTGAATAGTAGGAAGGAGACGTATCCAAGTTATGGTTGTAGGCTGTCAAACCCGCTGCCTTAAGTTGTTGCGCTTGGTGCGGCTTCAGCATGCCTAATGTACAACAAACTTCGATATTTAAATCAGCAATTTGACGCACCATCTCTAATACGCGATCGAACAGAGGGCCGTCTTTGACTTCCCGCCAAGCAGCACCCATGCAAAAGCGGGTTGCTCCATGCGCTTTAGCGGCTTTAGCTTCAGATACTACTTCCTCAACATTCATAAGAGCTTGAGGTTGGAGATCAGTTTGATTGTGAACGCTCTGGGAGCAGTAAGCACAATCCTCTGGGCACAGGCCAGTTTTGATATTGCTGAGTGTGCACAGCTGAACTGCATGCGGATCGTGATGCTCCCGGTGGACTCGCTGGGCCTCAAATAGGAGATCTGGTAAAGGTTGATGATAAATCTGGGTAATCCGATCAAGAGTTACAGACATGGCACACATCGAAGCGAAGATAGTTTCGGAGAGCGGCAACAATTCCACCCCTAGTAGAGATTATCAGTCTGGGTGGTGCTTATTCATCCTTGAAGATTGATTTATTTTGAGGGATGAGGACTCGATCGCAATTAACTTTGGTTAAAAATATTGATTTGAAATTAGCTAATATCACTTAGAGAAAGGGTGATCAGTTAAGATCCAGCTATCATAGTTCCGCACTTTAGCCGCAAATACACTGAGGAACCTTTGTTAATTGTCCAATAGGCAAACTGTCTGACAGCTACTCTTAGAAATCGGTGAGCAAGAACTCAAGGCCGCCCTATGTCGTAGGAGCCGCGCAACCATCCTAGTACTTTGCCAAGCAATTTCCAAAGGGGAGGGGGTGGGGAGTCTTACCCCACACAGGGATGACACCTCTGTACTACGCAACTAAAAGCTGACAGACTAACAGACTACCAGATTGCTTAGGTGTCAGGTTCTCACTCATTTGCTTTAACCCAAGGGTCATCGTGAAAACAAAAGTTTTGACAGTTTTAAGTGCAACGGTAGCATCAATGAGATCCGACCAAGATTGGGATTTGACCGGGCAGCCAGCTTCCAAACCCAGCCCCACAGCCTACCGGGCTCCTAGCGTCTCCACTCAGTCCAATCTCCTAGTGCAGGAACGGCAGAAACTAGAGCCCCTAACTTGCTATGAACTACAAGAGCAGTGGTTGCTAGTGAAGCGAAAGTATAATGATTGGCAGCCTCGCTGCATCACTTGCCCTTCGATCGACCCACAAAAAATCAGTCGATTTCACAAGGCTATGGGCTCTCAGACTGACACAGCTCTTGGCATCCCAGGCTGGATAAACGGTCAATTTCCTGCTTTTGAGTGGTCCTTGATCGAGTGGCCTGCGGGCAGTCACTTCTGTTTGATCGATACGGATACTCTCACCCCCTGCTTGATTTTGGATCAACCCGGACAATACAGAGTTAGATTTGTGATTGGCCCCAAAGCGAACCACCAAAGCGATCGCTCAGAGATTGAAGCGGTTCCAGCGATTGTCAGTGATTTAACGATTACAGCTTGTGAGTCCGGGATTGAGTCGGTCGCGATCGCCCTAGCAGACTTTACCTTTAAGAACGCTCAAGCTGAGGAAGAGCAGGAACCTTACTCATTTTTGGTGGCTGTCTACGCTGGGCTTACCTACTTGTAAATTTCACCTAAGCCGACCCAACAAACTTTCATCCATTCAGCCTTGGTGTTCCTAGCTTAGCTTTGCGTCCGTTTTAGTCTCTAGCGGGGCATTGTTGCGCGCAATGCGCCACTTAGAGCCATAGTGCTTAGAATAAACCTGCGTAAACTCAGCCCCAAACAGCAGAATCTGCGCCGAGTAATAGACCCAGACTAAAACCACTACAAAAGAACCCGCAGCCCCGTAGGGAGAGGCGACACCACTATTGCCGAGATAGAGGCCGAGCAACCACTTACCAACCGTAAACAGTAAGGCAGTCACAATGGCACCATGCCACACGTCACCCCACGGCACCTTGACATCTGGTAGCACGTGGTAGATTAGGGCGAATAGGAGCGTGACAACCCCGAAGGAAACCACAAAGTTGACGACTTGCCAGAAAATGGCGAGGCCAGGGATCAAATGGCCGAAGAAGTTGCCAACCGTCGCCAGCGCAGTACTTACTACCAAAGAAACCAGGAGCAAAAAGCCAATCACCAAGATCATTGCAAAAGAAGTAGCACGCGCTTTCACCATGCCTTTTACACCGTCCTGAGGAGGTGGAACCTCCCAGATAGTATTGAGGGCGTCTTGCAACTGAGCAAACACGCCGGAAGCCCCCAAGAGAAGCGTTACCACACTGATCACAGTGGCAATGATGCCAGAGGAAGGATGGTAGGCATTTTGAATCATCGTCTGGATGGCATCAGCTCCCTGAGCACCGACTAAACCCTGAATTTGCTCATCTAGCTGGTTCCGCGCAGCATCAGGACCAAAAACGAAACCTGCGATCGCAATTACAATAGTTAGCAGAGGTGCGAGAGAGAATATGGTGTAGTAGGCAAGCGCTGCCGCCAACAACGGCACTTTATCTGCCTGCCACTCTTTTACCGTATCTCTGAGCAGCATCCAAACTGCCTTCAGGTTCATTGACGTTACTCCTAAAAATTATTCACTTAGGCAAATTATTCAGACTAATAATTCAGACTAATAATAGTTACGAATAAGCAGCTAATAAGCAATTAAATAGGGCAAGGGCGCAAAGGTGCGCCCTGAGGAAAGTTACCTCATACGTTAGTCAGGCTTGCGATGCCAGTTGCCATCATTACCCTTCTCATAGTCTCGCTTCACCGCCGCCCAAGCCACTCGAAAAGCGCGTTCTTCCTGACCTTGGTACTCTGAAAAAGCGTGGTTGAATGCTGCTAAAAAAATCTCCTGAGCATGCTTCGGTAAGTGATGCTTAACCGCATCGGGTAACTCTCCAACTTCTGCATAGGGCATAAATCCCCCTCAACTTGTAGCAATACGAGCGGTCGGCACCCTTAATCAATCATCCCTACTGACAACTTAGACACAGGGATGAAGAACTACAAGGAAAACCCTACCGCCAAGTCCGCTCACCATTTTCGTCTACCCGTGCTTGGCGGATCACATCAGAAATCTCTTCAGCATCCTTCACATGATGCAACGGTTTTTGGGAGCCATCGGGCTCATCCACAACAAAGTAGGTAGGAACCACAATATGATCCCCAGTGATATCCGCCGTATCCACCGAAACTTGCTGCGCCTTTTCTTGCAGACTCTTAGAATCATCAATGCGATCGCCAGGGTTAGCCGTTAGATTGCCCTTACCAACGCGATCGATTTCCTCTTTCTGCTCTCGCTTTTGTTTGGGATCAACTTCCTCAGGAGTCATCGGCTGATTGATACCTGAAGAGTCAGGATAAGATGCAGAATCCTTATTCATATTAAATATTCCAGATTTTCAAAACTACAATTAAATGCCTGTTCACATAGTAAAAAAAAAGAGACGCGATCGCCTCTGACCAATGGGATAGCTTCAGGTAGTAGAAAGGAAGAGATTATAGAAGGATGAGGGATGAAGGATGAATAGCAAGAAACAAGGAGGAGGAGCTAAAGGTTAGCAGCTAGGTTGCAGAAAAGCCAAAGTATCGAAACACTGACAACAAAACTCGTTTGGAGGGGGTCTGGGGGACGCAACCGTCCCTCAGCGGGAGTTTGAGGGCAGGTGCCCTCAAGGGTTCGGATTTCGCAAAATCCCAAATACAGACGTGTAACCGTGAAGAAACGTGTTATCTGCAATCGGACCAATCTCACCATTGCAGAAAAAACCGCTCAAAGGCACATTGCCAAAATAACGACTGAATAAATGCGAGTCAAAATTAGGTTCTCCATAAAGCCCCTCACCTCGCCCCAAGCAAGAAAACATTAAAGCCGCCTCAGAAGTTGAGTTAGCAGAATTTTGTTTGCAATAGCGCTCTAGCAACTTACGAAGATCCTCCGCCGAAGCCTCAGCATCACGTAAATGAAACTGAATTCGCTGACCCGAACGAACCCGATCTCCAATCGCGATCGCCCCTACCCTCGGATCAACCCCTAAAACCTGCCGGATCAAAAAATCTCCCTGCTCCAACGTTTGCTTAAACGCATTACGAGCTATCCCCACAAACAATGAATGCTGCGCCAGCGATCGGTCTTCTTCGCTCATGTCTTGGATCAGCTCTTGCAGCACCGTCAGAGGAGTACGACCTTTACCATTGCTTGCTCCTAAATCCGAGTCGGTTTGAGCTTCCAGCCCTAATAAGATGTTGCGCTCCCCTTCTGTCACCCGATAGACAGGACCAATAGGCCGACAACCTTGAGCCACAATCGTTTCTACTACAATCTTGCCACTTAAGGCGACTCCCACAATCCCCTCACGCTGGAGTTGGTAATTGCAAAACAGACCATTGTTGCCCCCCATCGCATTTGCACTCGCCAACCCCCCTACCTTGATCGAGCCTGGGTAGGCAAAATCTAGCCCTTGCAACAAATCATTGATTTTGGAAGACATCAGGTCAGCCAACAAAATAAAGTCAGGCTCCTCCTCTGGCAAAACCCCAATCACCTTCACCCAAGCATCCGGCGAACTGTCGAGATCCGGCAACTCCTCACCCGTGAGGTGGAAAGCATGAATTTTTACCTCTGGTAAGTAAGCCAAACTTAAGCTCAGAGCAGGTTCCACTTCAACTTCTTGAGCTTCCCCTTCAGAGTCAACCCCAATAATGCCACCCCCACTACAGCCAATTAAGGTAGGCACTGACAAACGCTCTTGCAGGAGGGGCATCAGGCGAGAATATTCACTGGCAAAAGCTGCCGAGATAAACAAGATGCCAAAATTCGCTGCAACGCCTAAGCTCTCCTGAGCCCGCTCGACTACTTCCTCAATCGCCGCCTCCAAAGAAGAGCGGGTTGACAAAGCATTTGCCCATTTCATCCGATCGGCTGTGGGTGCTTCTACCATGACAATTCCCCCTTCTCAAGTGCAGCATCCTTTCCAAAGTTTAGACCGCCAAGAGCAGAGGCGATCGCATCTATTTCACACACCTACTTCACAGGTGTTGAGGTCAAGACTTTAACGAATCCCTGTCAACTAGAATACAGTCTCTAAGAACGACGAATATTCAGGCAACACCAATCTTGCCGCCGCCATAATGTCGCCACAATCCAATCATGCTGCTCTAGCGTATCGGCGATCGGTTTCACCTGATCCAGCAAAATACCGCTGAGAATCCCCCACGTATTCGCCTTAGCCAAAGCCGCCATATCAGGGATCATATCCAGAATGACCTCAGCCAGAATATTGCACGTAAAGCCATCCACTGGCCCCTGAGTCATTTCAATCAAGCGATCGAGGCTGCCTGTTTCAACAAGCAACCGATTAGGGTCAACTTGATTCAGCTCCACATTTTCGTGAACAGAGCGAACTGCTAGCGGATCAATGTCAACTGCATAAGCTTTCCGGGCCCCCAAAAGCACTGCCCCAACCGAGAGAATCCCAGAACCACAACCAATATCCGCCACAACCACATCTGTCGCCCCTGGCCCCATCCGCATCTCTAGCGCTTCTAGGCAAAGCTGAGTCGTCGGGTGCGCTCCCGTCCCAAACGCCACCCCTGGATCTAAACGAAGAAGTAAACGGTCCTTGAGAGTTGATTCATCAGGCAGTGGTAGCCAAGCGGGGTAGATTAAGAAGCGATCGCCAATCTCCTGCGGTTGCCAGTGCTGCTTCCAGCTACTAGACCAATCCTCCTCATCAATGATTTCCCATTGCACAGCCGGAACAGGCATCCCCACCGCCAGCGCATCTTGCCGTAACAGCAAAGCCAATGCCGCCAAGTCCAAGAGGTGAGCCTGCTCCTGAGGCAAATAAGCCTTCACCAAGCAAGCATGACCTCTAATTTCACTAGACGTACCTTTACAGCCAAAGTCTTCTAACCGCCAAAAAGCTAAATCGTCCAGCGCCGGATCACAAAGAACTTGAATTTCCCACCAGCTATGTGCCAAGATTGCCGCCCCAGATCAAAGTTATGCTCAATCAATCCATCCACTCGGAAGTATTGTACGCGCCAAAGCAACTGTAACAATCTCCGTCAAACTATCTTCTCAAAAGATCGAGATTGACGCAGAAAGAATCTCTACAGCTACAAATTTTTCAGAGTTATATCTTCAGAATTTTCAGATCTATAACTGATGCCATCCGCACCGCTGACTTCAAATTCCACCTTCTCGAAACGCCTACAACCAGACTCGTCTGGAGGGGGTCTGGGGGACGCAGCCGTCCCTCAGCGGGAGTTTGAGGGCAGGTGCCCTCAAGGTTCGGATTCGGTCAGGTCCAAACATAAAGAAGGCAGTGAGAACCAAAATTGATCCCACTGCCCCCACCTAAATCTCTAAGCGTCTAAGCGATCGCCTTACAGCGAAACCAAACCTACAACGTCACCGTGTAAGCATCCCGAATCCCCGACACCTTCAGGATCTCAGCCAAAATCCCATCTGGTAGTGGATCATCAATACTCAGTACCATCACCGCATCACCGCGCACAATCTTGCGGCCCACCTGCATACTGGCAATGTTGACATTAAAGCTGCCCAAGAGAGAGCCAATTTTGCCAATGATTCCTGGCATGTCGCGGTGCAGCGTAAACAGCATGTAACGGTTTGGTGGCACGTTGACCGGAAACTCATCTACATTCGTAATCCGAATTTCATCGCCACCCAACAATGCCCCCGTCACCGAATGCTCACCCAACGAGCCCTTAGCGGAGACCACCAGAGAGCCTGTATAGTCCTTCACCGACGCATCACGGGTTTCAACCACCCGAATGCCACGCTCCTTGGCTTCAATGCTGGCGTTGACATAGTTGACTCGCTCTTGCAAAGCGTGGGAGAGCAAACCCTTCAGCGCCGCAATCACAATGGGTTGCGTGTCGCTGCTAGCGATCTCCCCTTGCAAGCGGATATTCAGGCTTTCCACCCGACCGCCCGCCAACTGGGCCACCAAATTGCCTAGGGTTTCAGCTAGTTGTAAATAGGGACGCAGTTTCTCTAGCACTTCGGGGCGCAAACCAGGGATATTGACCGCAGAACGAGCAGGCAAACCTAAAAGCACATCGCGGATTTGCTCAGCCACATCGATCGCGACGTTGACCTGAGCTTCTTCAGTAGAAGCGCCCAAGTGAGGAGTCAAGATCAGATCCTTGCCCGCCGATCGCAATGACGATTCTCCCAGAGGCTCAGCTTCAAATACGTCTATGGCTGCACCCGCAATTTTGCCAGTTTTAACAGCTTCCACCAAAGCGTCTTCATCAATGATGCCGCCACGCGCACAGTTGATAATTCGAGCCGTGGGCTTCATTTTCGCTAGCGACTCTGCATTGATCAAATGAGTCGTTTCTGGGGTTTTGGGTAGATGCAGCGTAATGTAGTCGGCTTCGCGCAACAGCAGATCGAGTTCTACGAGACGACAACCCAACTGTTCTGCCCGCTCGGTAGAAACGAAAGGATCATAAGCGAGCAGTTTCATGCCCATTGCTCTAGCAACGGTGGCAACGTGCGCCCCAATTTTGCCTAAGCCCACAATCCCCAAGGATTTCTTGTAGACTTCTACGCCTACATAGGTCTTACGATCCCACTGACCACTCTTGATCGATTGGTTGGCATCGGGGATGTAGCGAGACAGAGACAGCATCATTGCCAGGGTATGTTCTGCCGCAGCGATCGTGTTGCCTTCGGGCGAGTTGACCACCAAAATCCCACGACGGGTGGCAGCAGGCACGTCCACGTTGTCTACGCCGACACCAGCGCGACCAATAATCTTGAGTTGCGTGCCAGCCTCAATAATTTCTTGAGTTACCCGCGTACCAGAGCGGATCATTAAGGCATCGTACTCCGGGATAATCCGGATTAGTTCTTCGGGGGGTAACCCAGTTTTGACATCAACTTGGGCTACCTGGGAGAGAATATCAATTCCAACTTGGTCGATGGGATCGGAGACAAGAACCTTTGACATGGTAGGCAGATATAATGCGAAGGAGAACGCTCGCCCCACTGAACAAGCAAGCAGCGATGATTGAGAGCAAACATTGCCCCAAAGTGAGGCAGTTGGGTGATGTGGAAGCCCATCCAAAAACCTTGAAGGGCTTTGAATAAGGACTGAGCAAGCGTCTACGAAGCTACAGTTTTGCAACGGCTCACTACAGAGACGATTTGCCACAATAGGCCATTGTAGAACTAAAGCGTCGCGACGCTACTGATCCCCAAAAAAATTTTGATTTTTTTCAAGGCTCCTAAGACAGATCTACTATTTGCTTAATTCGCCTAACAGTCTTGCGTGATCACGCATGAATCGGGAAATTGCTCAACTCGATAACGACTCGATTCTGCATAAAAGTCACAGTAAGCCATTCTTCATCGTCTAATTTGTCGTAGTGTAAGTAGCTGTCACGAAACGGCTGGACAAGATCAGGCTCAAGAAGCAGTAGCTCCCAAAATGCCTTCGCAAGGCGATGGTGGATTGCATCTGATGAAGGGTCTGAACTAAACCGTAGTCCAGCCCGTAGATCGTAGTCTTCGCAAATAAATGGATAGGCTACCCAGGCTCCGTTGCCATCACAAGGCTCACAAGCTACGAACATTTGCTCGATCAGAGCATACTTGTAATCTGGGAATGGCAAACTTAGCGGTGTGAAACTGAAGACAGCAGAAATTCTGGCACGTACCCACACCGCATCAAGTATGTCACCAACAATTATTTCACTGAACTTATTTCGGTAGATTTGTGCAATTCTTGGAAGCTGCTCTCCGATATAATCTCTCAGCGGAAACATGGGAGATTCTTCGTTTCTTCGATAGGGTCTGATGCTTAGTTGGTTGTATAGTTCTCCTGAAACTGGAATAAATACAACCCCGTTATGCTGAGCAGCCTGTCCTAAAACTTCCCATAGATAAGCATGTCTAATTACAACAGAAGCCATTGATCAAACTACGTCTGCGAGAATCTAACCACTGAGTCAGCTCTTTTACGATACAACAAACAACATGGCCTGCTATTACTAGATCCGGTGACAAAATTCTCAAAAACACTATGAACTACCTTGTGGCTGTGTTGGGCGATCGCATTGAAGCTGAGGCTGCCTACTCAGCTCTAGAAAAAGAAGGGCTTCAGCCCCATCAAGTGGCGATTTTGGGCAGAGGGTATCAGAGTGCCGATGAATACGGCTTGCTAGATCCCAACGCAGATGCTCGCAAGCAAGCCTTTTTAATGATTGTTTGGTTGGCTCCCTTTGGGTTTGCGGCGGGTTATGTCTTTAACTTCATCACAGGCATCGAATTATTTAGTTGGGCTGGACACCTGGGTAACCATCTGATCGGTGGCGTCCTGGGTGCCATTTCTGGGGCAATGGGTGGGGCGATGATTGGAGGAGGGGGTGGTTTGCTGATCGGGGGGGGCGATGCCTTGCCTTACCGTAACCGCCTCAGTGCTGGAAAGTATTTGGTGGTTGTGCGCGGCTCCAGTGGCTTACTCAACCGTGCCACTCGCATTCTCCGCAACTTCCCTACTGAGAATCTGCAAGCTTATGCCGATCCAGGGAGCATTGAATGACCCTTGAATAAAGAGGGAGTATCGAATCCAGCTTTTTATAGATTTTTTCCGTCCTATGACCGCGTTAGCCTACCACTAGACTGCTGACCCAGTAAATTCTCAAGCGAGAAGATAGCTGAATTTACTGGAGCGTGAGGCTGGTAAAACAAGGCTACCAAAAACGAGGTTAAAAGTAGATGAGCTTTGACTATGACCTGTTGATCATGGGAGGTGGGCCAGCTGGACTTGCGGCCTCAAAACGAGCGGCGGCTTATGGCGCGCGGGTGGCGATCGCGGAGCAAAACACGGTGGGAGGAACCTGCGTCCATCGGGGTTGTGTCCCTAAAAAGCTGATGGTCTATGCGGCTGATTTCCCCCAGTTGTTCCAAGATGCGATTGGGTACGGCTGGCAACAAGTCCAGCCTCAGTTCGATTGGTCAAAGCTGATGCAAGCGATTCACCAAGAACTGGAACACATCCAACAGTCGCACCAGCAAGCGCTATCTAAAGCAGGAGTAGAGGTACTTTCAGGGCGTGCCATTTTTGTAGATCCTCACACCCTGGAAGTGGGCGATCGCCGAGTCACGGCAAACAAAATTCTGATCGCGGTAGGGGGCAGACCTGCAAAACCCAACTTTCCGGGGGCAGAGCATGCCCTGACTTCACGCGAAATGTTTCAACTGCCCCAGCTACCTGAGCGGATCGCCATTATTGGGGGTGGCTATATTGGCGTAGAGTTTGCCAGTCTGCTGCGAAATTTAGGCTCAGAAGTCACCCTAGTGGATACAGCCGAGCAAATCTTATCTGGCTTCGACTCGGACCTGGGTCACGAAGTGCAAGCAGGGTTGACTCAGCGCGGCATCAGGTTTTGCGGGAATACCACAGCTAAGGAAATCACGCCGGAAGCAACAGGGCTGTGCCTACAACTGGCAGGCGACTGCACAGAAGCGCTAACAGTAGATACGGTGCTGTGTGCCGTGGGACGCACCCCGAATACAAAAGACTTGGGCTTAGAGCAAGTAGACATTGCCACTGACCCTAAAGGCGCGATCGCGGTGGATGAATATAGCCGCACTCAGCAACCTCATATCTTTGCTGTGGGGGATTGTACCAATCGCCTAGCCCTCACGCCCGTTGCCAAAATGGAAGCGATCGCCTTTGTGGAGACTGAATTTGGGCAGCAACCCCAGCCAGTCAACTATGATTGTGTTCCGACAGCCGTATTTGCTCGTCCAGAGGCGGCATCTGTGGGCTTAACTGAAACGAAAGCCCGTGAGCAATTTGGGGATGCTGTGCGCTGTGAGTCCAGCCACTTTTCACCCTTATATATCAGCTTGACGGGGCGATCGGAAAAAAGCTTAGTGAAATTAGTCCTAGATAGCCGCTCCGATCGCGTCTTAGGGGCGCATATGGTGGGTGAGGCCGCTGCTGAAATCATTCAAACTTTGGCGATCGCGATCAAAATGGGAGCGACCAAACAAGATTTTGACCAAGCGATCGGAATTCATCCCTCTAGCGCCGAAGAATTTCTCACCCTGTAAATTGCTGATTTGCCAATTTTGGCTTGGTGTGATTGCCTTACTGTAGCCGCGACAATTTCGGTGTCTCTGGGATGCCTGCTTGCGTGGAGAAAAGTGAAGTTGCACTCAAACGCAGAAAAAGATACAAAAAAGTCCCTAGAGATAGACTAGGGACCCATAGGAGTACGGAGCACTGAGTTACACTTGCCCTCGAACATCAAGCCTCTAGGGCTTCAAGTCAGGAGGGAACTGTTGTTACTTAACTTAACGTTGCCGTCCTCAGCTCTCCTCTACCAAGAGAAATGGTCTGTTGTTAAAGCACTGTGTTGGTAAGAATACAGGTTTCTAGGCATACCTAAAGGGTGGATGTCAAGTCAAACACGATTCAACCGCTAGAGGGAGTGCGAAGTGAGTAGAAAAACGCATTATCCAAGGTAAGTCATACTCTAGGAGGCGACCATGACAGGATTAGAATACGGTCTGGTCATCATACTTTTACTAGCCGTATTTCCATTTTCAATGGCCCAGATGGGTCTGGCTTTAGACCAAGAAGACATTGAGAGCTTCTTTGCTTGGACTTGTATTGCGTCCTCGATCGCAGGCTTACCTGTTGTAGCAATCTTATTAGCTTGAAGGGTGCAGCGATGCTGACTTGCCTATATTTAGTGAGTTGGTTTCTCTTCTTAGGCGTTGCTTCTTGGTGGAGCCGACACTCCCATGCGGCCAGCTCTAACCGTTAGGCACAAGAGTTGCGAGCTACGGTTTGGCGTAGAGCGATCGCTCTGGAGCGTTCTGCCATCTTGGAGAGATCTAGATTGTTTTGGTCATCAATCAAATTTTCGCGCTGCAATAGCTCAAAGATGATTTGCGAGAGCATGAGTTCCATCTGAGCAGCTCGGCTAGTGAGCCAGTCATGGATTGAGGCATCTTCCGGAGAAGTCTGGATGCAGTCATTTGTATAGCGATGAAATTCTTTAACTTCTTTCAGTAAGTGGACTAAGTAGCTAGGACACTGGCAAGCAATGACATCTGCGGCTTCACAGATGGCTAACAGTTGATCGTCAGAAAATTGCTGTGATACTTGGATGGTCTGACCAGGCTGAGTCATGGTTACAAGCAAGAGGGAGGGTGGTTTCAGGAACTCATAATGCGATGGCACCCAATTATCAAAAATAAGTAGGGTGTGGCAAGCTTTTCCAAACACATACCAAGCTAAACATGAAAGAATCTCTACCAGAGAGCAGATTTAGCAATTCAGAAGGTCTAGAAAAGCTATCTGAATCAGCAAGTTTAAAGATGGCAAAAAGCAGTTAAATGCTGCTTGTGCTTGCTGTTGCAACCCTAAACCAGGGCTGAGCTTTAACTTTGCAGATGAGGTAAATCTTAGTAATGAAATGATTGTCAGTAATATAGAGTACCAGCCAAAAATCTAGCGGTGGCTATCAGATTTATTAATGAGCATTGCATGGCTGCTTGCCATCAACTTTTTGCCCCTAACTCAGGTCTTTGTGCAGATTAAAACCTAACTTAATATATCAGTTGTTAAGCTCAATTTTACAAAAGTTGCGATTCGCCTTTTGCGTAAATTGAACTAATGAGAAAGTAACTGTTCTATCTTTATGCCTACTTCTGTCTTTAGGTAGACACACAGGTAAAGGCACCATGTAATCTCCTATACCTCGAAAACCAAAAATCTCCATTTGCAATAGTTTGACTTCCTTTTCACAGTCCCGCGATCGCCTCAGGATGATAAAATTTGTAGCTTATATAACCTTAATGGCGCTCTAAGCTACGGTGAAAGCGATACATTTAAAGATTGTGTGAAGCAACTTATTGAAACAGATTAAACTTTTTAATAATCCGTCTTCTATGCTGAAGATAACTCGTGCCACACAGGATTGCTAAAGTGTTTCATTGGCAATTTTACTAATTCCCCCTTCAACTGCCCTTCATTCAACTGATTTCCATGACAGCTCAACAGCCTTCTCTCATAACCAGATCTCCTCTCCACGGCGAGAAGCTAGAAAGCCTATTGCACCAGATGGCCAGAATGAATGGACGGATCAATCGCCTGTATGAGGCTGCGAATGTACCAGCTCCTGATCCTATAGAGCTTTTACCTACAGCATTCAAAGAGTTAGGTGTTGCCTCGGAAGAATTACAAGTTGCAATTGAAGAGTTGCAGCAGCAGAATCAGGAGCTATTGCGCCTCCAAAACCAACTCTCAGCAGAGCGCGATCGCTACCGAGAAATATTTGAGTCAGCCCCTGACATCTACCTGATCACCAGTTTCGATGGCATCATTCAAGAAGCCAACCGAGCGGCAGCTTCCCTCCTCAATGTAGCCCAACGGTTTTTAGTCGGTAAGCCTCTCTTTAGCTTTATTCCCTCAGAGCACCGACTCGCTTTCCGGCAGAAACTCCTGCAAATTCAACAAGTGGCGCGATCGCAAGAGTGCAAGCTGACCATTCAGCCTCGCGAAGCTGATGGTTTTATAGTCACAGCAACCGTCTCTATTGTGACCAGCCCTGGAGATGAACTCTGCTGTCTCCAGTGGCTCATCCGTCGGCTACCAGATGGCATGGTACCTCAGACATATCTACCAAACCACGGCACTAGTCCGTCCGATTTGCCCATTCACAAGTACGTAAAAGGAGAACTCATTCCCTGCAAGTTAGAAGCTATCTGGCAAGTACAACAAGGCTTGGTGAAATTAAATACCTTCTCGGAAAACGGAGAAGAAGTGTTCATTGGCATCGCAGGCCCATCCTTACCCTTCGGCCCTGGCTTAACCTCACTCCAGACTTACCAGGCGACAGCGCTTACTGATGAAGTCAAGTTAGTGTCTATAGCTTGGCAAGACATTGCAGCAAGACCCGAACTCGCTCAATCTTTACTTTCACGAGTCAGTCAGCGTCTCCAGCAGACAGAACGATTTCTTTCAGTTTGTGGACAACGGCGAGTGCAAGACCGCTTGCATCATTTCTTGCGGTTACTGAAACAGGAAGTCGGTCAGCCTGTCAGCAATGGTACTCGGATTCAAGTCCGTCTGACCCACGAAGACCTCGCCAATGCTTGCTGCACCACGCGAGTCACTGTAACCCGCATCCTAGGCAAATTACAGCAGCAGGGCAAAATCACCCTTGATCCAAAGCACTACATCATTCTGCACGACGATCAGTTTTAATGAGTTCTTTGTAAGTTTAGTTACAGCCGTAAATTATCTCTGTAGATATAAAGCGTTAATGCCCTAAGCAAACCTCTCGGAGGAACACATTAGCTAGGGATTGACGCTACAACCGGAATATGCTCCTTTTGGTTACAGGTTTAGGAGCGATTCAAAAATGGGTTGTAGCTCAGCAACGACCCTCTACACAGCTAATTTGCAAGGAGAACCCTATGTCAGGTCAAATGTGCTGGCTATCCCTTACAGGTGGAGATGGGGAGAAGGTGTTGCATTTGAGGACTCAACCCAGCCAACCTTGGAAACCTTATACTGCCTGCCCTGCTCTTGCAGTGAGTGACTACAAAATTCCTGGCGGATCTAAGGGTTGGGCAACCTACCAAAAACTCATGCGGGCGGGGTGGACTTTAGTACCAACCGCACAAGCCACCCAGCAACCAGTACCAGTCCAAGCTCGATAAAAAACCGGAGAAGCTTATGACAGACCGTTTATCAATTTCTAGTCGAGGCATATCTGGTCGAGTTGAAGTGCCATTGTGCAGTTCTCAGAGCCGTCAGCCGCTGGGTGCTTACACCAAAGAAGACTATCTGCGAAATTGCTCTAGTGGTCAGTCAATAAAAGCTTGACAGGCTTCTGGGGTAAGATAGAGCTAGTTGATCGAGTTACCCAGGCAATGCCCAAGAAATACGTTGTGTGTCTCACTGAAATAGAACGGCAGTATCTGGA
>JAHHIL010000071.1 GCA_019358975.1 Trichocoleus desertorum ATA4-8-CV12 | reverse complement strand
TGCAACTCCTCAAGGCGTTGATGGAGCGTTATCCCACCCAAAACATAGTGGTGCAAAGTGCTCACATTCGCACGCTGGTGTGGCTCAAGCCCGCGATCGACAATCATCAGGGCGGCTTTACCATCGTTGATAAAAGTTTACCGATGAAGGAACTGTTGCAGATGGTGGATTGGTCGCTGCGGGAGCGTACCTACACACCCAGGGAGATCCGCAACGGACTGCAACTGAATGCGAAGTGGCTAGAAGTGTTGCAGTTGGCTTTTCAAGAGGGACTTCAGGATACAGCGATCGCGAAACGGATGAACATCTCCGAGCGCACGGTGCAGTACTACTGGAGCAAAATTCGCGATGTCTTGGAAGTCTATCCCGACGATGACAAGAATCTGCGGATTCAAACGGAATTGCGAGCGAGAGAAGTAGGGCTGATTGACTAGTGAGCTACCGACTTTGGCAAAACTTGAAAACAGAGAGCAAAATCTGGCGGAGAAGTGCGCTGCCCGGGTTGCTGGTGATTGTAGGAATCATCCTGGCTCGGCTCACGGGAGGATTGCAGTTTTTAGAACTGGTGGCGCTGGACCAACTGCTGCGATCGCGACTGCCCGAAGCAACCGATGAGCGAATTGTGATTGTGGGCATTACAGAAGCCGACATCCAACGCGCGAAAACGTATCCGATTCCCGATGGTGTGATTGCAGAGCTAATTAACCAGTTGCAAACCTATCAGCCTGCGGTGATTGGTTTAGATATTGTGCGAGATCTCCCCGTAGAACCAGGGCATGTTGCTTTAGCCTCTATCTTTCGCAGCCAAACCAACGTGATTGGTGCTGAAATTGCCCTCCCAGATCGCAGTGGCTTTACCGTGGCTCCTCCCCCAGTGTTACCACTCGAACAAGTCGGGTTTGCGGATGTGGTGCTCGATGCAGATGGCTATCAACGGCGCAGCCTCCTGGGAACACACGATCGCCAAGAAGACTATCATTTCTCCTTCACAATCCGGTTGGCAGAAGCATATCTGGCGACCCAAGGCATTGAACTAAACAATGGTGTGCGCGATCCCGAAGCGATGCGCTTTGACTCCGTGGAACTGACCCGGGTTCGACCCAATACCGGAGGCTATGTCAGAGGGGATGCAGGGGGCAATCAAATCTTACTGAATGTGCGCAGCGGGCCACAGCCGTTTCGAGTCCTCTCGTTGGCTCAGATTCAATCGGGGCAAGTCGATCCTAAATGGCTACGGGGAAAGATTGTACTGATTGGGGTGATGTCTTTTAGTGCCAAGGATTTGGCGAGTTCTGGGGCAATCGCGGGCATCAATCCGGGACGCATCTATGGCGTGGAGATGCAAGCTCATGCCATTAGCCAGATTACCAGTGCTGTGTTGGAGGGTCGCCCTTTGTTGCAAGTTTGGGCTGAGGGCTGGGAGTATCTGTGGATTGTCGGCTGGGGCGTGGTGGGGATTAGTTTGGGGCGCTGGTTGCGATCGCCGGGACGACTCCTCTTAGCGCTAGCAGTTGCGAGTGGCAGCTTAATTGGCCTGAGTTATGGAGCGATTCTGTTAGGTTGGTGGATTCCCCTGGTGCCCGCGCTGTTGGGACTGGTGTTGAATGGTGCGGGGTTGACGGCGGCTTTGTTCTATCGGCATGAACAAGACCTGCGATCGCGCTTGGAAGAGCGGCAGTTTGTGATTCAACAAATCTTTGATGCCATTCACAGTCAACCGTTGCAAATTCTCAGTCAAGTGTTGCGGGAAGAACAGGCTAAAGATCATCCTTCTCCTTTGCTGGCAGATTTGCAGCGGATGAAGCAGGAAATCTATGCCATTTTTGGTTCTGCTCAGCGCAAGGTGTTTGATGAAGCGGGAAATTTGCGTGTGGGTGGGGAAATCGAGTTTGCCCTGCAAGCCCCCTTACATGAACTGCTGTACAAGGTCTATACCAGCAGCCTGGAGCGGGACTTCCCCCATTTCCGCGACATTAAGTTCAAGATTGTGCAATTTGAGCCTTTAGACACGCAGCATCTACGCCTAGAACACAAGCGAGCCCTCTGTCGCTTCCTGGAAGAAGCTTTGTGCAATGTGGGTAAGTATGCGGTGGGAGCGACGCGATTAACAGTGATTTGTCAGCAGGAAGGCCAGCAGCAGGTAATCCGCGTGACCGATAACGGCAACGGAATTGCCGGAGTGGTGGCAGCGGCGAAGGCACAACCGCTGTCCCTGAAACTTCCCAGCCTCAAGCTCAAATTCTCCAGTTTTGGGATGGGCACGCAGTTGGCGCAAAACCTAGCAAAGCAGTTAGGAGGAACCTTTCGGCGCTACCCCCATCAGCTTAAGGGCACAGTGTGTGAACTGAGTTGGCCCCGACAAAAGCGTTGGTTCCGCCGCTAAAGGGGATTGCACTTTCCCGCAAACCTCGATCGTGGACAAGGCCCTAGTGGATTGACCGCATTTAGCCTATCGTAAGACACAAAATAGGGAGGATCGAGGAATGACTCAACAATTTCCACTGTCTCTACTCCAGCGATCGCAACGGTTGGTAGGTTTAGGGCTCGGTTTCTGGCTAACTTTGGCACCTGTGGCGCTGGCGCAGTATGTGCCCCCGAAAAAAGCTTCGGCCCCTAGAACCACCAGTACGACGATCACCAGAGGCGATGCGCCGGGGCAATTGGCAGCTTTGGTGCCTTACAGCCATATGGGACTGACGACCGCAAAGCGACCCACATTTGCCTGGTATGTACCCGATCGCGAGTCTTACCCGCTAGAGTTTCACTTATTCCGCCTCAATGGGCAACCGCTGTATAAGACGCAGATGCAAAGCCAACCGGGGGTGATGCAGTTCTCGCTACCCGCCGAGCAACCGGAGCTAGCACCGGGCGGCTATATTTGGCAGGTGATGATGCAGTGCGATTGCTCTGCTCCAGTGGCGGTCAGTGCGGCGATGCAAGTCGTGCAGCCCAGCCCAGAGTTGGAGCGGCAACTGACGGCAGAACCCAATGCCCAAAAACGCGCGAATTTCTACGCAGAGAACGGCCTCTGGTATGACGCCCTAGCTGTTGCCCTAAAAAATGTCGGCACTCCTGAGAACCAACCCATCCTCTTAGATTTACTCAATTCTCTCTCCGCCACGGAAGCTCAAATCCTCAAGCAATGGAGCGATCGCCTCCTGCAACCAGGAGCTACTCGATCTACACCGCAGACCCAATAATGCCAACCTTTCCCCGCCCCCTGCTTGCTAAGGTACGATGGCCTGATTCCACTCTTCAGCTTATGCGCCCCCAACAAATTGCCCTCTTAGTCTCGCTCCTAGCTTTCTTTCCTGCGGGGCTACTATTGCCTCTTCCCCTTCTTCCCTTCAGCTCTCTCTCAGCTTTAGCACAAACTCTGGAATCCCGCGATGCAGAAGCAAACCGCTTGTTACAGCAGGGGTTTCAGCAATATGGAAAGAGCCAATATCAGGAAGCAATCAAATCTTGGCAGCAAGCATTGGCAATCTATCGCGCCGCCTCAGATCGCAATGGAGAGGCTGATGCACTAAATAATCTGGGGGGTGCTTATGGTTTTCTCTCTCAGTACCAGAGAGCCATTGAGTACTACGAGCAAGCGCTACCGATTTTCCAGCAAGTGCGCGATCGGAGTGGGGAAGGTTTAACCCTACATCACCTAGTAGTCCGCCACGATGATTATGACAGGCTAGGAGTGGGATAGAGACGCTTGAATTTGCTACGAGCATCCACGGTAGAAAAGCGCCAATTCACCGTTGCTTGGTTCTGATTACGTTCTCGCTCCCATGCCTCTATCTCTTGTTGCAGTTCGATGATACTTGGGATGCGGCGCTTGAGACATTGACGAGAGAGCACCGAAAACTCTAACTCAACCATATTCAGCCAACTTCCATGTTTGGGGGTGTAGTGAAACTGAAGCTTGGAGAGAATACGAAGTGCCTCTTGAGGTGAAAACGTCCGGTATAGTGCGGCTGGAGTATGGGTGTTGAGGTTATCAAGTACCAGATGAATCAGTCCCGCATCAGGGAAGAGGACATCCACCAAGTACTGCATACACAACGCAAAGTCTTCAGCAGTGCGCTGTTGGGTCACTTTAACGTGCCGCCAAGCCAATAAAGGTTGGAAGAAGGCAAACAAGTTGCAAGTCCCTTCTCGTTTGTATTCATAGTCATAACGTTGGAGTTTGCCCGGTTCCGGTGGCAGTGGCATACGAGTTTCACGGACTAATTGCACCGGACGCTCATCGAAACAGACCACAGGTTCTTGAGGGTCGTAGGGCTGAGCATACAAGTCCAGCACTCCTTCCATGCGCCACACAAAATCGGCATTGACTTCGCCGATACACCACTGCTCCTTCAGCCAGGGCTTGAGCTCATTTTTTTCAGAGTCCGACGGACCGTTTCATCCGAAATTTGTGCCACCAACTCCATCTCGACTAAACGGTCCGCTAACAACTGCATGGTCCATTCGGTCCGACCGTCAGGTGGGTCACTACAAGTGGTTGCCACTAAAAAGGCTTCAGCTCTGCCATCGAGCTTCCGTTTGCCTCCGGGTCGAGGAGATTCCGTCAAAGCAAAATCAACTCCCCCAGCCACAAACTTTTGCCGCGTCCGATGAACAGTAGATTCTCCTACGTAGAGCATTTGGGCAATGGTTTCATCTCGATGTCCTTCATCGGCTAACAGAAGAATTTGGGCACGCTTAAACCTTCTGCTGGAAAGATGATTGTGATGAGTGAGTTGAAGCAGAGACTGACGCTCTTCAGATGTGAGGTCAACGACGTATTTTTCTGGCATGAGAGATTCTAGTTTTTTACCAGTGTCCCTGAGTCCTCTTTACTTGTCAAAACCACCGTGGTGAACTACTAGGTACCATACTGTTTAAAACAGGAAATCTCATTAGTGCTGAGGAAACTCTAACTGCAACAATAAAAATATGGGAATCCCTGCGAGCTGGTTTGACCGATGAGAACAAGGTTTTTCTCTTTGATACACAAGTGAGAACTTATGGAATCTTACAGCAAGTTTTGATTGCCCAGAATAAATTAGAAGCAGCTTTAGAGATTGCTGAGCGAGGTCGAGCAAGAGCCCTTTAGTGCAGTATTCCATCATTCATGATGACTTCTCTGTTCAGGGGCAAAAGTCTCAGGGCAAACGCATAAAAAATAGGGGGTAGGCTAAAGGCAGTCACAAGCCACTCAGGTAACTGCAATGGTTCTGCCGAACGATGCTAGCCTTCTGACTCATTTTGCCAGCCTGGAAGACCCACGAGACGAACGCGGCAAAGAGCATTTGTTGCTTGACATCATTACCATTGCGATTTGTGCTGTCATCAGCGGAGCCGAAGGTTGGCCAGACATCGAGGAGTATGGACGAGCCAAAGTCACTTGGCTGCAAACCTTTCTGAGCCTGCCCAATGGTATTCCGACTCACGATACCTACCCTTCGGGAAGCAAGCTAGTGCTCGCTTGTTTGCCCGACTGGAGCCAGAGCAGATGCAGCAATGTTTCATCCAGTGGATTGGGGCGATTAGCCAGTTGACGCAAGGGGAAATCATTGCCATTGACGGCAAAACCGTTCGTGGTTCTTACGACAGCAGTGGCAAAGGAGCCATTCACATGGTTAGTGCTTGGGCCAGTCAGAACCGACTGGTGTTGGGACAACGCAAAGTCCAGGAGAAATCGAATGAGATTCGTGCCATTCCCGAACTACTAGAAGTGCTGGCCATTGCTGGGTGTATTGTCACGATTGATGCGATGGGTTGCCAAAGAGAGATTGCTGCGGCCATTATTGACCAGGGTGCTGATTACGTGCTCGCCCTCAAAGACAATCAGCCGACCTTGTTCGAGGATGTGCAGTGGCTCTTTGAACAAGCCCAATCTATCCAGTTTCAGGATGTCGAGCATGATGTGGCTCGATCGCTCGACAAAGGACACGGACGCATTGAGGTTCGACGCTGTTACACGCTCTCTGGCTCCGAGTTGGACTACCTGGTGCAAAAGAATCACTGGAAGGGTTTGCAAACGGTAGCGATGGTTGAGAGTGAACGCCGTCTCAATGGCAAAGTCAGCACAGAGCGGCGCTACTACTTGAGCAGCCTCAGCCAGGATGCAGCAGTGATCAATGCAGCCATTCGGAGCCATTGGACGATTGAGAATGGGCTGCACTGGGTGCTTGATGTCTCTTTTCATGAGGATAGCTGTCGAATTCGCAAAGACCACGCTCCCCAGAATATGAGCTTGCTGCGCCAGATTGCCCTCAATCTCTTAGGTCAGGACAAATCCACCCAAGTGGGCATCTCAGCCAAACGCAAAAAGGCAGGCTGGGATGATGCTTACCTTGTCAGAATCCTGGCTCAATAATTTTCATGCGTTTGCCCTGGCAAAAGTCTCATGAATCTACCCTCTACATCTGGGTGATTCAGCCTAACGGTAAGATTAGGTTCCGACAAGTAGACCTTAAACCGCTCTGGCAACAACACGACTATTCTTTAGCAAGTTTGATTGTGGGGCACCAGGAATTTCTCGCTGTTCGTAGCCGTCAAGGTCTCACTTTTAACCCACCACCTTTTACTGCACCCCCTCAGCCCGATCTACCAACGCTGCATCAAGTGCTGATTGATCCGATCGCTGAATTGCTCCCTCAAGACCCTAACGCCCACGTCATTTTCATCCCTCAAGGGCCACTGTTCCAAGTGCCTTTTCCTGCCCTCCACGATGTCAAGAGTGATTACCTCATTCAAAAACATACGATTTTGACAGCTCCTTCCATTCAAGTGTTAGCTTTAACTCGGCAGCAGCGAGATCGATTAGCGAGTCGGCAAAAAAGTAACAGCGGTGAAGCATTAGTCCTGGGCAATTCCACCATGCCCAGCGTCTCCTTTTCTCCCGGAGAGCCTAAGCAACCGTTGTCTCCGCTCCCTGGTGCTCAAGTAGAAGCAGAAGCGATCGCCACTCTCCTAAACACCAAAGCTATTACAGGAGTAGAGGGAACTGAGACGGCAATTGTAGAAAAAATGCCCCAAGCTCGTCTGATTCACTTGGCAACGCATGGTCTACTGGATGACGTTCAAGGACTAGAGAGTGCGATCGCCCTCACTCCTTCTCGCACAGATGATGGTTTGCTCACTGCCGCCGAAATCCTCGACCTGCAACTACAAGCAGAGCTAGTTGTTTTGATCGCCTGCAACACCGCACGAGACAAAGTCACAGGGGATGGGGTGATAGGCTTATCCTGCTCCTTGATTGCCGCAGGGGTAACCAGTGTTTTGGTTTCTCTCTGGGCAGTCCCTGATGCTCCTACAGCTGAGTTAATGGCCGCGTTTTACAAGAACCTCCAAAAGAACCCTAACAAAGCACAAGCCCTCCGACAGGCCATGCTCAGCATGATGGAAACTCATCCTCAACCCAGAGATTGGGCCGCTTTCACCCTGATTGGAGAAGCCGAATAGAACCTGTCAGCAATCGTCCTCAACGTCAAACTAGCAGTGCTATCCAGGCTGTGTCGTCTCCTTGAATTGCACCTTTCCGCAATCTCTCTTTGCATCCTTAAGTGGCTCAAATTTGTGGCTAGACCCGATGAAGTCACAACCCGTTTTACCTAAGCTGGGACTCAAAGCTGGTTAGCAGCCCTTCGACATATCCTGAATCCTAAAGGTACACAAATGCTGAGTTCACTCACTCATCTCCGCCCCATCTCCTTATCCCTCGCTCTAACGGCCTCTGCCTTACTCTCTCTCCTTCTCGCTTCCGCTGCTCGCTCTCAAGCCCAGCCCCTACCCACCAATCACCCTTTCCAACAGCCAGAACAGTATGAATGGACGAGCGCTGCTGAGACTCTGGTACCACTGACAGGCGATCGCCTCCTGACTACGCTATCAGAAGCTGAGAGCCTCCAAGCCACCGTCACCAACGCCTCCTTTGAGCAGCCTGTGCAATTTGTGGTAATTCCCGATATCGAGGATTTGCTTCAGTCACCCCATTCTGATCAACCTCAGGCAGAGTACTTGCTTCAAAATTGATACTTCTCCCTTTGCACAAAGTAACCGCCAACTACCCTTCAGATTGCGCTTTCCCACAAACGAAGTTTGCCGATAACCCCCTGGAGGCTTCCACTCCTAACACCTAGACTAAAAAGCGATCGCCGAGCATCAAACGCTCTCTTGATTCACTTGGACTTTCCATAACTTGAGGATTGGTCTATGAAACTGTTTGCTCCTCGTAAAAATCTAAAGGAAGTTGAGCGTTGGAACTTATTACACTTCAGAAAACGAGCACCGGCTATCCAATGTAATGCATGGCAAAAACGAAATCTGCTTTTGCCCAAATGAGGCATTCTGCTCTGACCTGTCTAAATATTCAAGTAATTCATCTATAAAGTTCCATAGCAATTTATGGCCGTGGAGAACAGCTAATTGTTTAGTCTATACTCTACACCCCATTCACATCTAACGCATTCACATCTAACGAAAGGAGTTCAATCATGGGATTCTCTCAAGACTATTCACACGTTCCTGACTGGGTGGAAAAGCCTGAAGGATATCAAACCGGCTCAATGGTGAAATACGAAGGCAATGTCTTTATTGCTAACTTCTGGGCTTCAAAACCAGGGGAAGGCGATCCCAACGAGAACGGGTGGCGATTGTATGATGAACTGTATGATGTTACATCTAGCCCTGCAACTACACCCGCTAGAATCATTGGCTACATTCCAACCTGGCGAAAGAAAGAAGGATTTAACTATGACAATGAAGAGATGTATCTCAACATTACGCATGGAATTATCTCGTTTCTCATGTTTGATCGGAACAATTTGGGTGAGTTTGAATCAAAATCAGTCAATGATGTCAAAGCTGTTCTCCGAGATGTTGTGCTGACTGGACATCGATGTGACACCAAGATCTCGATCGCCCTTGGCGGTGCAATGGACTATGGCTTCCTTAACCTGATGGAACGGATTGGCAACAATCCTACCGATCCCGCACTGGAAAAAGCAGTCAAAAATGTCGTTGATTTTGTTAAATCCAACGATCTGGATGGGGTAGATCTGGATTTGGAATGCTGGTGGGATGAAAACAACGATGCGAGTAAAGATCAGGGCGGCAGACTCAAGAGTGATGGAGCGCATCCAGCAGGCAAAGGGTTGACGGAATTTGCCAAACAATTGAAGCAGGCAATGCCGGACAAAATCATTTCAGCCGCGCTGTTTGCCACCTCCTGGTACGGCAATTGCTACGACCCAAGATTGGCTGAGTATGTGGAGTGGCTCGGCATCATGACCTATGACTTGACTGGCTCTTGGAATCAATCGCCGGTCGGTTCGCAAACTGCTCTACTGAAGATTCGCAAGCAAGAGGAGTATGCAGAAGAGCAGCAGGGAGAATGGCCCGCCAATCGCAAGAGTTCTGGGAATGCGACCGATCCCCTGTCAGACAATCCCATTCTTTCGGTGGAAGACTCGCTCTGGTATTGGACAAATCCCTTCTTTACCAACTGGCAGGGAACAGGACAAAACCTCAAGAGAAACAAAATTGCCGCAGGAGTGCCTATTTACGGCTATGATTTTGCCTACGGCAAAGAACCAGATGATTTGAGCGATCAAGTTCCTCCGGGCTATAAGGTCATCCGTTATAAAGATATCCTCAGCCAATTTCCGGATGCTGATACAGCAGCCAATGCCAACATCAAGGTAGCGGGAACTACACCCAGACCTCCGTTTATCTCTGCGCCTGGAACTTACCCTTACGCTCACAATATCTACTTTGAAACGCCCAAAACTGCTACTGATAAGTTAAATTTCTTAAAGAGTGTAGGCGCGCAGGGTGTGATCATTTGGGAACTGACAAATGATGTTTGGGAAAATGGGAAGAGTATCGTCAAAGCACTCTATCAAAACTCCGGGAATCCACCCAAGCAAGCAAAACCAGCGGAACTGCCACTACCAAAAGACTGGTTGCCTAAAACTTGGATGGCAAGCATCCCAGATAGCAAAAAACTTTCAGAACTGACAATTCCCGGTACACACGATAGTTGTACATACACTTTAAAGAATGGAGAGCTAGCAACTCCTATTACTAGAACTCAGCGTTTAACATTGGAAGAGCAGTTAAACGCTGGAATCAGGTTTCTTGATATCCGGTGCAGACATATTGAAAATGCCTTTGCTATACATCACGATCGAGTTTACCTACACTTAAATTTTGATGATGTACTTAAGGTATGCACAGCTTTTTTAACTGCAAATCAAAACGAATGTATTGTGATGTCTGTGAAAAATGAACACACAGAGGGAGAAGGTGTCACGCGCTCATACGAGGCTACTTTTGATTCGTATTTACAAGGTACCAGCAAGGGTTTTTGGTATTTGGAAAATACGATTCCTACCCTTAAAGATGTTCGTGGAAAAATTGTTTTACTGCGACGTTTTGGATTAGACGATCGCGTCGATCGTACTGGAACTAAAGGCATAGATGCTTCATATTGGCCAGATAACACAACATTCGAGAATAAAAACGACAAAGTTCGTTTAAGGGTACAAGATGCCTATAAAGTTCCTACCATTCTAGCAGGGGATATTGATCGTAAATGGAACGCAATCAAAAGCTTGCTTGACGAAGCCAAATCTGATGCAAGCGATACTTGGTTTATCAATTTTACAAGTGGGGCTTCTGCTTTTGCATATCCTAATGCTGTCGCTGGTCGAATCAATCATCGCGTCTCTGCTTACGTTGATGATAAGTCTCTCTCTCAGGTTCGGCTAGGCACAATCGTGACAGATTTCCCTGACGACAACGGTAAAACCGACATGGTTGACCGGATTATAAAGGTCAACTTTCTACAGCAGTAGACGCAATACGGTTAGGTTAAACTCTAACCAGTATTGAGTGCAGAGAAAGCGTTAGCGTAACCACCCTACAAAATTCCCACCTGTAAATTTCCAGTAATGAGTCATGCTTCTTGACGAGACGAAGAGCCTTTCATGCTCCGATTCATCGCCAATCACCGGATTAGTTACAAGTAAATTTTTTGAAGGCGATCGCACGAGTTCAAATAGTTCTCGATAGACACAGGCAAACCTTGAGCGATCGCTGCCAAGTCAATGGCGGAACGTACGGTATAGAGCTATTTAAATCTATTTTCAAGACCGGCTTCAAACTGATTGCCAACGAAGCATCTTCAAATATTTGATTGGCAATCAGTTTGAGCTAGAGCGAGCGAATTTGTCGAATTAGGGAAAATATTTATCATGCACGAGAGTGAGTGAAATTCGTTCAAGAAGCGCTGATTAAGGCGAAGTTTAATCTCAGAGCAGCCGGCATCTTTGGTACAGATACAGAAGCGGTTGTGAAAGCGTTTCAACAGCAAAATGGCTTGATGGTTGATGGTGTGGGAGCTAAAACACTAGAAAAGCTCGAATGTCGATCGATTGAAGATTTGATGGCCGCTTGAAGTTGAGGTGTTCGCAATTGCAACGTACTTTGACTTCTACTTTTTATTACCGGAGGCAGCGATGGTACGTCATGTTTATGCACTACTAGTTGGAATCGATCAGTATGCAGGTTCAGTGCGACCGCTTGAGGGCTGTGTCAATGACATTAATGCGATCGCCACTTATCTTGAAGAACGATTAGACCACAATCAGTATCAGCTTCACGTGGAAAAATTGCTGAATGAACAGGCCACTCGTAAAGCTGTCATTGCAAAATTTCAGCAGCATTTGGGTCAGGCCACTCATGAAGATGTCGCACTGTTTTATTACAGCGGGCATGGATCTCAAGAACCTGCACCGCGAGAGTTTTGGCATCTTGAACTCGATCGCATGGATGAAACATTGGTGTGTTGGGATAGCCGTACCAGCGATTGGGATTTGGCTGATAAAGAGCTAGCCTATCTAATTGCTCAAGCGGCTAAAAACGATCCGCATTTTGTGATTGTCCTTGATTGCTGCCATTCGGGATCGGGCACTCGTGATGCTGGGCAAAAAGTGCGCCACACACCTGCCGACCGCCGCGCCAGAACCGTTCAAGACTTTATCTTTTCGCTGCAAGAACTCGAATCGATTGCGCTTGCTGAAGGTGGTGCAAGCGGCTGGAACCTTCCACAGGGACGGCGAATTGTCCTAGCAGGTTGCCAAGACCAAGAACTCGCAAGCGAATACAGTGGCGACAATCAGCCACGCGGGGCGTTCTCTTACTTTCTGCTGGATACACTGCAAAAAGCAAACGGGACGCTGACCTATCGCGAACTATTCAAGCGATCGAGCGCCCTCGTTCGCAGCCGCATCAAAACTCAAACGCCACAGATTGAAGTGTCGCAGGCTGAAGACCTCGATCTGCCGTTTTTCAACGATGCAGCGGCGATCGCACCTCGTCAGCCTTATTTCACGCTCTCGTATGAGCGCGATTGCTGGGCGATCGATGCAGGCGCGGTACATGGCATTCCACACTCGATCGACGATCCGGTGCGGCTAGCGCTCTATCCGCAAGGTAGCCCGTCCGAACAGATGCGACAGATCGATCAGGCAATCGCTCAAGCGGAAGTCATTGAAGTGCTACCGCATCAAAGCATTGTGAAATTCACGCAGGGCGGAGAACGCTTTACGTGCGATACCGTGCTGAATGCCATGATTGTGAGCTTGCCGCTTCCCGTCTTTGGCGTTTACTTTGAGGGCGATGCAGGTGCGATCGATCTCGTCCAGCAGGAGATGCAAATTGCGTCGGGCGGCAAGCCTTCGCTGTATGTGCGGCGAGTAGAAACGCGACAGGAGGCACAGTATCGGCTGTTGGCGCGAGGCGACGAATTGCTGATTACCAAACCGACAGACGATCGCCCCCTCGTCGAGCAGCTTGTGGGCTACAGCCACAACGCCCGTAAAGTTGTGCAGAATCTAGAGCATATCGCTCGCTGGACATCGATCGTTGAACTGCAAAATCTGGCTACGGGTTCGCTGCCGCCAGATGTAATCAAGCTGCGGTTTTACCAAGATGCATCAGGCTCGCTCGAACTCAAAGAAGCCCCACTGCGGCTGGAATATGAATTAGAGCAAGGCAAGTGGAAAAAACCAGCTTTCTACTTGCAGCTTGAGAATGTCAGCGATCGCCGCCTCTACTGCACCCTGCTCGATTTGACTGAGGAATACTCGATCAGTGCGCCGCTGTTTCCCAACACAAATGGCGGTATCTGGCTTGAGGCAGGGCAAGCGGTTTGGGCGTTCGATCGCCGTCCGATCGCGCTGAGCATCCCCGATCGCCTTTTGGCTCAGGGCGTTACCGAATATCAAGACATCCTCAAGCTGATCGCCAGCACCGCAGAATTTGACCCAACACTGCTGATTCAGCCGAAGCTGGGCAATCCGCGCCCGACGACGCGCAGCTTAACCAGCTCCCGCAGTACGCTCAACCGCCTGATGGCGCAGGCCACCATGAGAGATTTTGCCGTCATCGAAGCGGAGGAAATCGATGAGTGGTTAACGAGCCAGATTGCGATCGTTACCGTTCGCCCCAAAGACACGCAGCCGCTTCAGGCTACTCAACCGACTAATCTAGGCACAGGCGTTGTCGTTCTGCCTCATTCTAGTTTACAGGCCGATGCGCGGCTGACAACAATCTTGCAGGCGACTCGTGATGTTGGCAGTCACGTTCTGCCACCGATTTTGCGGGATGATACGCAGCCGTTCCAATTCACAACGAGTCGCGGCGTTGATCCGGGCTTGAGCGCTTTGGAGTTGCAGATCAAGGAGTCCGATGCTGCCTCGATCGCCACTGTCACGCCCGCTCAACCTCTCAGACTGATTGTCGATAAACCGCTGGCCGCAGATGAATACATTCTGCCTGTGGCTTATGATGGCGAGTTTTTTCTGCCGCTCGGACGCGGACAAGCCCAAAACGGCAAAACTGAAATTCGGCTCGATCGCCTCCCCAGTTCAATCAGCGACAAGAAGAAAAGTTTAGGCGGCTCGATTCGCATCTTCTTTCAAAAAGTCGTCAGCGAAAAGCTCGGCCTCGAATTTCCCTACCCAATTTTGGCGGCTGTGACGGTCAATGATGACGGCTCGATCGCCTATGAAGCCGATCCTGTAACGGTCAAGCAGCGCATCGCAGCAGCTAATAACATCGCGATATTCATTCACGGTATCATCGGCGATACGCAAAGCATTGTGCCCTGTGTACGGCAAATCGTGCCCGATGGTAAAGGTGGCTCGATCGCTCTAACACAAATTTATGACCTCTTCCTCACCTTCGACTACGAAAATTTGAACACCGCGATCGGCACGATCGCTGAGCAGTTGCGCGATCGCCTTGCCAAAGTGGGTCTAAGTGCCAATCACAGCAAAACGCTACACATCATCGCGCATTCGATGGGTGGCTTAGTTTCGCGCAGCTTCATCGAGCAAAAAGGTGGTGATCGCGTCGTGCAGCATTTGATCATGCTGGGCACACCCAACGCCGGATCGCCCTGGGCAACCGTGCAGGACTGGGCAATTGCCGCATTGGGAATCGGCATTAACAGCTTGTCTACTGTCGCGCTGCCGATCAAGGTGCTGGGCAGTTTGGTGGCGGCGAGCGAAGCGATCGACATCAACCTCGACCAGATGAAACCCGGATCAGAATTTCTGACGACGCTCAAAGATGCCGCCGATCCGGGCGTTCCGTACACGATCGTCGCGGGCAACACTTCGATCATCCAGCCGCCCGACCGCACTACTGAAAATCGCATCCAGGCACTGCTTGCCAAACTGGTCAAAGGCGCGATCGAGTTTCCCTTTTTGGGTGCGCCAAACGACATTGCCGTGACAGTGCATAGCATCAAGAACGTTCCCCACGATCGATCGCCTCAGCCGCAAGTTGTCGATGTCGCTTGTAACCATCTGGTTTATTTTACCGATCCGGCAGGCTTACGAATCTTGGCGGAAGTCGTTGCTAACAGTGAATTGGCGGCAATCCCTCGTCCGACTCCCCCACCCGTAACCAGTTCAATTAAACTACCCGCTGCACTATCTTCTCCGGCTACCCGTTTGTCCTGGTTACCTTTAGTTTTAGTCACCGTTTTGAGTGCGATCGCGGGAATTTGGCTGTGGCAAGAATTCAATCCGGCTATCGATCGTAACAATCAGCCGAATCAATCCGGCGAATACAGACCGCAAAAGCTGAGCATGATTAAATTCAAATTCTTAAAATTTTAGGAGTGCATCATGAGTTTTGATAGAAATCTGGCGATCGTGATTGGCATTAACAGCTACGAACATGGCATTCCCGCATTACAAAATGCCGTAAATGATGCCAAGAAGCTTGTCGAAACCTTGCGAACACAACACGACTATCAAGTCTGGATTTGTCTAGATGAAGTCGCGACATTTAAGAATCTCTGTCACTTGCTTGAAGTCACGCTGCCGCAACAGGTGACAGCAAACGATCGCCTGTTATTTTATTTTGCAGGTCATGGTATTGCCCTGAATGGTGAAGACGGCCCTGCCGGATATTTAATTCCATGCGATGCCCAGAAGGGAAATATCCAAAGTTATTTGCCAATGACGCGCTTACAAACGGCACTTGAAAATCTACCTTGCCGTCACTTTTTAGGCATTCTTGATTGCTGTTTTGCCGGAGCTTTCCGCTGGGGCAGTCTGCGAGATCTGATCACGACGCCTGAGGTTATTCATCAGGAACGTTACGATCGCTTCATTCAAAATCCGGCATGGCAAGTTATCACTTCTGCCGCCTCTGATCAGAAAGCTTCAGATGCCTTTGTACTCGACGCTAATCGCGGACAACCGGGCGAGCATTCACCGTTTGCTATGGCTCTAATTGATGCCCTGGCTGGTGCTGCCGATCGAAATCTACCGACCGAACCGGGAAAACCCTTCGGTGACGGTATTGTGACCGCAACTGAACTGTATTTGTATCTGCGCGATCGCGTTGAACTGGCAACGATCGATCGCCACCGCCAAACGCCGGGAATTTGGCCGCTCAAAAAGCATGACAAAGGCGAGTATATTTTCCTCACGCCTGGACACGAATTCAATTTGCCGCCCGCACCTCCACTAGATGCCTCCAGAAATCCTTATCGTGGTTTGGAACCGTTTGAAGAAAATCACAGTGAGCTATTTTTTGGTAGAAGCGAACTGATCGAAAAGCTACACAATTTTGTCAAAATTCATCCTCTTACAGTTGTTCTGGGTGCTTCGGGTTCAGGAAAGTCCAGTCTAGTCAAAGGTGGATTAATCCCCAAATTAAAAGACGCGCACAAAACTCATGAGAAATGGTGGATTTTACCATCAATTCGCCCTGGAGAAACTCCGCTTCAAGCGTTGAATAATGCCCTTGTTGCGGCTCAATTAGCAGCGATCGAGTTGCAAAACCCACACAAAACGCTGGCTCAAAGCATTGCAGTTTGGATGGAAGGAAATCCGAATTCCAAGCTACTCATCTTTATCGATCAGAGCGAAGAAATCATTACGCTTTGCTCTGATGAAACGGAACGCCAAGCATTCTTTCAACAAATTCTGATCGCGATCGATGCCCATCAACAGCGGTTGCGAGTTGTGTTGAGCTTGCGGTCTGACTTTGAACCCCAAATTAGAGATAGAAGCTTGAAATTTATTGAAGCTTCTAATCAGTCGGGACACACAGAGCTAAGAAAACGGTGGCAGAGCGAACGGTTTATTGTTCCGGCAATGACCCGAGGAGAACTGCGCGAGGCGATCGAGAAACCTGCCGAAGCACGAGTGATGCATTTTCAGCCTCACGAACTTGTAGAATAATTGATTGATGAAGTGGACAATATGCCGGGAGCATTACCCCTGCTTTCTTTTGCCTTGAGCGAACTTTATCTTAAGTATCTGAGGCGGCAGTGGGATGCACAGAATAGAGGTGTAGCAATCGATCGGGCACTCACCCAAGCAGATTATCAAGATTTGGGAGGAGTTATCCAATCACTAACTCAAAAAGCCGATGAGGAATACGAGTCGTTAGTTGGAAAAGATCCAGCTTATGCTCAGATTATCCGCCATGTGATGCTGCGAATGATTGCTATTGGTGGGGGTGAATTAGTACGCAGACGAGTTCCGGTAGAGGAACTAAGATACTCCGCAGAGAAAAATGATCTAGCTGAACAGGTCATTAAGCGTTTTATCGAAGCGCGATTACTAGTGAAAGGAAAAGATGCAGAGGGTAATTCTTATGTGGAACCAGCCCATAATGCTTTAGTGCGGGGCTGGAAAAGGTTTCTAAGTTGGGTAGAAGAGGAGAAAAACTTAAGATTGCAGCGCCGTTTAACTCCTGCTGCTATAGAGTGGAAAAGTCAGCAACAAGCAAGGTTTCTTTGGAATGCTGACCCCTATTTGAGTGTGTTGGAAGAGGTAAATAGTTCTCAGACGAACAATTGGTTAAACCAATTAGAAATTGAGTTTGTGCAACAAAGCATTAAACAAAAACACAAGAATACCCGTTTGCGTTGGGGCACTGGGATCACTGTGTTACTAGTCGTCACAGCATTTGTTGCATCCGCAGCAACATTCATGTGGACAATTTGGTCTAACTTGGCAAACAAACCAAATGTCATATTCACTTCTCCTGAGCAAAAGATTAGCGGAACTACAGATTACAGATACCTATATACTCCTAATACTGCAAGAGGTTATTCGAGTGTATTTAATCAAATCGTGATGGGCTTCTCAGAAGATAGAGGAAGTAAAACTACAGGTATACCGGACTGCATAGATGTTGGGCAGCTTTTTGACCAAGGAGAAAAGAGTGAAAGTGGAAGCAATTTCACTTTCACTGCACCAAAAGAACCAGGGGTGTACTATGTAAGATTTAGATCTGCACTTGAATATACTTGTGAAGGAAACACTACGGATTCTCAAGGTAAAGTTCATAACAGTGCTGTGGACAGTTGGAGATCTGGAGAATACACTCTTCCTGAGCAATCAGATATAGGAATTGTCATAGTTGGAAGTGTATTTAACTTTCCTTTAGAGGTTTGGCAAGCCTACTCTAACAATGTATCTATCCAGAACACTGTCCCTGGTGATGAAAATTTTAATGGAGAGGTATATGTTGTTTTAAGAAACTTTAGGTTTAACAAATGACAGCAGCAATATTGGGTGCATCCCAGTCTTGCAAGACTCAGTTTGAGAAGTAGCCATTGAGATAAGCACACCGTTGTCGCAGCACTTGCTGCACGTTATCTTCGTCCCACTGAGCCCCCGAAATCTTCACCCGTCGCCCGATTTGCTTGACCCTTGACTCAATCTCGCCAGAGCCAATGGAGATGCCCTCGGCTTGGTAGTAGGCATAGTTCACGATGCGGTGTCGATGCTTGGTCAAGTAAGCCACAAATCGCTCGACCCGCTCATGGGTCCAATCATCAAATAGCCTAACGGCTCCCTCAACATCGCCTTGCCAGAGACAGGCCTCTACCTTATCGAGCCGCTGCTGTGACCCGCCGACCTTACCCAAATTTTCCGTCAGGTGGTACCAGTCTAGAATCTCTAAGCGTTGCAC
>JAHHIL010000070.1 GCA_019358975.1 Trichocoleus desertorum ATA4-8-CV12 | reverse complement strand
TGTTTGGGAGCAATCGGGGGGTGCAACATGGGTAGCACGACACGGGCTCACTAGCGCTCAGTATCAAGCTATGTTTGATGAACTAGTGCCCCAAGGCTACCGTCCAACTATCCTTAGCGGCTACAGCGTTTCTGACTAGCAACGTGCTGGCGAGGAGTTATACCGCTGCGTCCCCTTACTGAACTTTAAAGGAGAGCAACGACAGACATTTCAGGCCATGTGGAGTAGATAAAAAATACGAGGTGGAGTTGCTGTCGCGTTCTCCACCTCGTATTTTTTATGCTCCTACCCCCAACATTACCGAAAATGACCAATTTCGGTAATGTTTGGTTTATCATGCCTTGAAGCCACAAGGGTTTAGCCCATACTACAAAAAACACGCCATTATTCGTTTTCGGCAATGTTCCTAAACACGCTATGACGCCTCCTCGCAAACCCAAGAATCAGGAAGTGCGATCGCGTGAGCATTTAACTCCGGATGAGGTGGAGGCGCTGATGCAAGCCGCGAAGCAAGAAGGTCGTCATGGTCATCGAGATGCCACGCTGATCTTGTTGATGTATCGGCATGGTCTGCGGGTGAGCGAGGCGATCGCCCTGCGCTGGGACCAGGTGGATTTGAAGCAAGGGTTGCTTTATGTCAGCCGCCTGAAGCGGGGAACGCCTGCAACCCATCCACTCAGAGGGCCTGAGCTGCGATCGCTCAGGCAACTGAAGCGCTATTACCCAGACTCTCCCTATCTGTTTCAGTCAGAGCGCAAAGGGCCTTTAACCGATCGCACTGCCCGACATATTATTGCTCGGGCTGGAGAACTAGCAGAACTTCCCTTTCCAGTCCATCCTCACATGCTGCGTCATGCAACGGGTTATTACTTAGCAGCTAACGGTCAGGATACCCGAGCCATTCAAGCTTACATGGGGCACAAGAATATCCAACATACTGTGCGCTATACAGAGCTAGCACCTGGTCGCTTCAAAGATTTTTGGCAGGACTAGAAATTTCTGCTCAAGATTGAGAGGTTTCAGAAGATTGAAATTGCAGGTTTAGCTGACTGGCGATCGCAACAACAATTCCTTTGTTACGTAACTCTCCTAAGGCTTTATAAAGATTGCCATCCCTTAACTCCCACCGTTCGCAAAAAGCAGCAACATCAATTGCAGGGTTAAGCTTGCCAGGAAAGTCGATTTGGAGTGCGAAAAAGATATAGTCGCGATCGCTGGATAAAAGCTTCAAGTTACGAATACGCAAAAGTTCTTCGCGATCGACGATATAAGCAGCTACAGCCGTTGATTCGAATTGATTCATGAGCCTAATAGTACGTTTGTACGTAAAATACACAAATTTCTCTTAAGTGACAAGCAATTCACACTGACATATTGTTGAGATTCGCAGTGATGCTGCACAGTAAAGCCTTAAGTCTGTTAGAACCAACTCTCTAAATCGATTGAGTATCACATGTAGCAGAGAAATCAAACTCTTTCTCAGTTTGGTACAGAGATTATCAGTGCCTCCTAACGTTTTCTTGTGTCAAGTTCTCAACCGTTTCTTGTAAGCTCAAAGCTATGATTATTACGATTGCAAGCTTTAAAGGTGGTGTAGGCAAGACGACAACAGCTCTGCATCTAGCGCAATATTTAGGTAAGCGTTGGAAAGATAGCAAAGTTGTCTTGTTGGATGGAGACCCTAACCGTAGTGCATTGAGCTGGTACGAGCGTGGAGGCCAAAGAGCAGCGTTTGCTGTGATGGATGGTGATGAGGAGCCATCAGCTTTTGAGCATTTAATTGTTGACACTCCTGCCCGTACTGATCCAACTGAGCTCTTACCGTTGGCTTCTGCTAGTGCTTTGCTGATAATTCCTTCCGAGATCTCTATATTTTCGTTAGAAGCGACAATCGCGACGGTTAGCGTTTTACAATCGCTATCTGACAATCAATACCGTATTCTTCTAACCATGCTGCCCACCCGAGGACTCAAGAGAGAGGTAAATGCTAGGGAAGCACTTAACGAGGCAGGGCTAAAGGTGTTTAATACAGGTATTAAAGCTAGAACCATTTACCAGGATTCGGCACTAGAAGGGTTACCAGTTTCAGATTTGCGCGGTGATGCTGCCGCTGCTGCATGGACTGACTATCAGGCATTGGGTAAGGAAATCTGGAAGGGGTGGGGAAAAAATGAGCGTCAGTAAGTTGACTGGGGCATTAGCGATCGCAAAGAGCAGGAGTGTAGATGCACTGTCGTCAAATCCCACTCTATTGCTGGATAGCATCACGGATCGAGCAGATGGTGATACCCGTCCATTAAATTCTGCCCATATTGAAGCATTAGCAGATAGCATTGCAATCGTAGGGCTGATTGCTCCAATTGCAGTTGACAGCCGAGGCAGGATATTAGCAGGAGGGCATCGACGAGCTGCGATCGCACTGCTACGAGAGAAAGACCCAGAAGCCTACGCTAAGCAGTTTCCCAGCGAACAGGTTCCAATCCGGCGCTACGACTTTGATAGTGAAACTGAACCAGACAAAGCGCTTGCAATTGAGGCCAGTGAAAATGAAAAGCGCAGGGACTACACACCTGCTGAGGTCAGAGCAATCGCAAACAGGTTAAGGGAAGCGGGCTATAGAGATGCGCCAGGCAAGCCTAAAAAAGGCGAAAAAGCCTTACGTCCTGCTCTTGAGCTGATTATCGGTAAGTCTATTAGACAGGTAAGACGGTATCTAAATAATGCCCCTAATATTTCTAGCGAAAACGGCGAACAAAACCAGGACAAGCAAACCCGGACAGACGTCCTAGTTTTGAATCGAGCCCTGATCAGCCTACAAAAATGGGCCGTTTTAGCCGCTGATTATGATGAACCAGGCACAGCTATCAAAAGTCTACGAACCCGTATGAAGCGTATGATGCGAGATATTGAGAATGCAATTGCTGAATTAGAAGACAAGTAAACATCGTGATAGACCAAGGGCATGGAAGAGTCATAAGCGATGACAGAAGCTGAAGCACAAGCACTAGCAATTCTTGATTCACTCACAAAAATTCCTTTCTCTGACTGCGTTCCAATAAGTAGAGAGTTTGTAGAGTTGACTACAAGACCAGGTATTTATGCAGTCAGGCATCGAACTGAGGGCTTGCTCTATGTAGGTAAAGCCCAAGACATTAAGGAGCGCTTTAGGGGTGGGCATAAATCTCTAATTTGGTCATGGCTAGCAGATTACGACCATAGAGATGTAGCGATCGCGACTCATGTCATCGACTTCATGCAATGGCGGGCGCTATCATCAGAGTTGGAGCGTATCATTCTTCAAGCTAGCAAGCCACCGTTCAATGCTCGTATACCTATGAGGGACTAGCTATGCCGCCGATTGTTGAACAAGAAACAACAGAGCATTTAAGTCCAGTTGTGGCCCGCATGATCCTAGTGGCTCTGCCTGACCATATCAGGGAGGCATTTGAGCGGCGAGCAGCTGAAATTGAGTACCCCATAGAGGCAGTGTTAGAGATGGCCCTGGCAGGCTTTCTTGACAGTGAATGCTTGAATTTCTCTGATTGCAAACCTCGATATTAAGATCTGCATTGTCTGGTTGACTTATTAATTAGTGTCTTGAAACTCAATTTTCTTTCCTGCTCTTAATTACCAGGATAGTCGGGCTCAAGTAACTACTTGACTGAGTATGATTACTAAGTCTTGGGTTTATGAGTCCCCAGCATCAGAATTCAAACCTCTCTATTTATATAAGGTTTAGCGCTTCACTTTACACTCTTGCCTAGATACAAGCAGAGATCCCTCTAAATTTTAAGCAAGACCCCTACTACCCCAAGGTAGCAATTCTTTAGCTCCGGTCCTTAATGGACAAAGCTTTCAAGCATTCTCAATAATTGAGATAACAGTAGTATCTCAATGGGAAGGAAAGAAGAGCCGTTTGTCTCCTCTTTCCTCCCATCCGTGCTTAGTTTAGCTAAGCACTTTATGATTAACCGTATTCATCTAAAGCCTTGATACATTGCTGGGCGACCACTTCAGCAAAATCACAAGGCAGTGCATTGCCCACAATCTCGCAAACGTGATCCATGTAAGGTGTATCAAAGATGTAGTTGATTGGAAAGGTTTGTATCAGTGCTGCCTCTCGAACAGAGATTGTTCGGTCTTCGTCAGGATGTCCAAATCTACCCTTACTAACGGTAGTGCAGCCACTAGTAACTGTCCCGCACACCTGATCCCAGTCCAAGCGACCATATACATTGTTGAATCCCTCTGTTCTATGTTGATGGCAGGCTGGTCGTAGCTCCACAGGGATCTTCATACGACTTTCTCCAGGTTTTGTTGCCTGTAACCTTTTGATAGTCATTTCTGATAGAGCACGTACGACATGCCAATTAAACTGCAATGGTCCCCCTGCCGCTTGAATGTCTGCCAGCACATGTGGCTTGGGCATATTTCCAATTGCTTCACGCAAAGTTTTCCACGGGCTTAAGCCGTCTTCACCTGTTCGGGAATGCGTTGGTTTTGGCAAGTCAACAGGGAACCCCTTGCCCGCGAGCAAAACGAGACGACGTCGGCTTTGAGGCACCCCATAATCAGCAACTTGAAGCACATCCCATGTAGGCAGGTAGCCAAGTGTTTTCAGATGCTGAATGAACTCATCGAAGAGTTCTTTTCCTCTGTCAGGTAACCCCGCAACATTTTCCATCATGACGATTCGAGGCTGTACTTCTGTGACAAGTCGGCCCATCTCAAGTACAAGCTGATTTCTAGGGTCTGCTCGACGGTATCTATACGTCAGGCTAGAAAAACCTTGGCAGGGAGGGCATCCAGAGAGCAAATCAACTTCATTAGTTGGTGAGCATGCACGTAAGTCTTCTCCGCGAATAGTGCGTACATCCTGCTTGTAAGCCTGTACCTCAGGATGATTGGCTTTATAGGTAGCAAATGCATGAGGCTCAATTTCCACAGCACCAACTACCTGGAATCCTGCTCGCTTGAGACCAACTGTTAATCCGCCCCCACCTGCAAAAATATCGATAGCTGTGAATTGATTAGCTTGGGAGAAATTTTGCAGCATTTACTCTCTGTCTTTGTGCTTCAGCTAAGAACTCCTCATGCATTTTTCTGGTGCGATGAAGAAAAGCAGTCCAACTAATGTGAGTTAACGTACCGCTATTCTTGTGCCCGTTATATGCAGATTTAGCAATACTAGTAAGGTTTTCATAGTCACAGACTAGGGTGACGTGGAAACCATTAAATACTTTCGTAAAATCGCTGTGACTTTCAGCCTTTAAAAAATTGCTCATCTGCTCTATGTATCTGTCTAAGCGCACCATTTCATCATTACTAAAGGAGTGCTTTGGTTTTTTGATCTCAATAATTTGGATAACCATGTCTTGGTTCGAAAGAACAAAGTCTGGGCGCTTGGTAGGATCGCTAAAGTCTTCAAGCTGTAAGTCATCACCTGTGTGCTCTTTGTAGTACTTCTGAAACTCTGACTTCAAGGTAGAAAAAGATTGGTTAGCTGTAATCGGTGACCACTGGGGATCAATCAACCAGGGCGCTTGCTCAATTAGTTCCTGGAAGGCAGATTCAAGGGTTCGCGCCTCATCTTTTAGAGATTCTACTGTTCCTATAACCCTTACACGCTTCTCTGCTATCTGGCCAAATGAAGATAGTTCAGCAATACGGGCTGTTTTTAGGATTTCAGTAATGACAGCAAGAGGTGAATCTTTTGAATCAGCTGCCTCACGCAACTTCTCATCAAGCAGGACATGCGGTGCAAATGTTAGGCTGAGCTGAACAACCTCTTCAGTTCGCTCTAAATCGCTGGCTTGGTCCTCACGCATTGATTGACCAACAGTTTTAGCAAATTTCAACGCCTCTTCACGAATTAGCTTTTGGCTATCTGAAGGAAATGCTTGATTGATTTTGTCTTCAATGTTTGAAACACTTTTAAAGACTTCCCAGGTTTTTTTCTTGACTGGGTTACGAGAAATATTGCCAATTTTACGTAACAGCTGTAGGCCCCATGCTTCAAAAGCTTGCCCAAGTTCATGTGACCATAGAATATCTCGACGGTCAGTTTGAATAAGATCTTCTTCTTGTTCGTCTAACCAGTCAGCATGCAACTCCCCAATCAAATAGGAGCGAATACTATATTCACCTGAGAAACTTGCTCCTCGATTAAAGACCGCAGTTTGAGCAGCAATTTTTCTACGACAGTAAATGCGAATTCCAGCCATCAAATCATCTTTATATGGCTCCTGCGAATAAGCTGCCCAGCCAGTCACTGAATAGAACTTCCCTTCAAAATCAAAGCCTGCCCTCATGTCTGGCAGAATAGTGCCATCTGCATTAACTACACTTCCATCAGCCTGAAAGCGCAGCTCTGTACTCTCCATTTTGACTAGATCAAAAGCACCAACTTCTCTGCAATACTCAGGATCTGTATCAGTTTTTACCGAGTCTTGCAGGGTAGTTTTCCAATCAGAAGACGATATACCAAAGCGCTGAGCTAACTGACGGCTTAGAACATCAATAGCTGGAACTTGTCGTTTGGCGAATTTAGTAAGTTTTAATGTAGTTCCAGTCTGGGTGCGAACAACCCCATTCCAAATACCAATTTCGGGTTCATAGTCAGAATCACTGTCTGTTAGGATATGGCTGCGATCAAGGATTAAATGAGCAGTTAAATAGCCTTCTGCATCATTACCCTGCTCGTCTTTTCCTGCAATTAACTCGCCTCCAGAACTAAGAACTTCAATCCTTTCACAGATCCCAAAAGGTGCGAGTTTTCCAACACCTTTGCGCCCCATCACTTTACGTCTAAATTTTCTGGAAAGATCTCCACGCCCAGGATCGTTTCGTCGCTCTGCTCCAATCCGCAGATAAAAATCATTAATCTCTTGGGGAGTCATGCCGATGCCATCATCTGAAACCTCTATGGTGTGGCCCTTATCTACAACTACGCCCCCAGCTTTGGTGGCAAGCATTTCACCCATAGGGGCTTTTATCACAACTTTAGTTGCATCAGCATCGTAGCTATTAGAGACTAGCTCAGCGATTACAGCAGAAACTTTGTCATACAACTTGACGCCTAACTTATCAACTGTTAGGCGAGATATGGTCATCTTGTATTTTGGCAGTTCAGCTGTAGTCATTTCTTGCTGAGATACAATCATGGGCTTCTAGAACACTCTACGTCTTTAGAGTGCCCTGTATACCAGGAATCTCAGCGCTTTAGCGCCAAAAAATAGTAAAGGCTTAATTATTTCTTCTGTATGAGTTCTTGTTGGGCCGCTTCAGTGATAACTCTGCGTAACCATGCTGAAGTATCAGGAAGCGCTCTCACAGCTTCATCAATCTCTTTAGATACCCTAATACATAGCGGATTAGGGGCTAATGCCTCATCGCCCAAGGGTTTAAATTTTGCTGGACGCATATTAAATCTACAAGCTGTTACCTCTGTTGCTAGTATCTGCCGAATAATGGCAATTTTGTTGAGGAAGTCGCCAAAGCTGGATAACGTACTACATCACATTGGCCTAATTTTGGACTATCTGGTTCTGGTACCGAAACATTCCATACTACAGCATAATCTCAGATACTTTTAGAGATTGAGACCCTCATTCTCTCATTGACGCATTGCGTAGCTGACAATTTTCTCTAAAGCGATCGCAACAAATCCAGTAAAGCTACTAACTCATCATCAGTGAGGCGTTCCCTAGTCTTGCCGGGAAATCGAGATGCAACGAACCGATCAACTTGAACTGAAGTCCAATTGACCCGCCTGATATGAACTTGAATTTCAGCAATCAGGTCACCTACGTCCAAACAATTGCAGTTGATACGGCCCGGAACTACAGAAGGTTGAAGCACCTCTTGCATGGGTGAAACCATGCGGAAATAAGTCTCATCAACAGGCAAAGATTCAGCTTGCAAGAGCCTGCGCTGCTTTCGTTCCGCTTTTTGCTGATTTAGCTTCTCAATAACAAGCCGAAAATATGCAATACCAGAAGTCAGCGTTGATTCTGTACCTGTGGAAAACCCCCCAGACCCCCCAACTGTAAAAGCAGGGGTTGGTTCAGATAGCTCTTGAGGAGCATCTGAACCAACCAACCCTGCAAACTTATTAGTACCAACAGGGTAGAATTCCTCATCTTGCAAGGGTTCTGAGCCCTGCATACCCACTGATTTAGTATCAACAGGGTAGAATTCCTCATCTTGCAAGGGTTCTGAATATTTGGGATACCACAAGTCTTTATGGTTATATAAAGTTTTGCCACCGATCCCATACTGCCCTAGTGCTTTAAAGCGGTCAGTAGTTCCAGCAGGTAAGGTTCCTTGCTTTAGCATGTCAGTGATCGCCGCTCGGATTCGCTCTCGTGCTGCCAAGGCTTGTCGCTGGTTCCAGGTAGGCTCCGAGGTACCCCTATCTCCCACTGACTTACTTAAAGCGCACTTAGAGCCATAGGGGTAATAACGTTTCTCAGCCGCTCGTGCATACTCTCTAGCTCGCAGCTCTAATTCGTGTTGATGTTGACAAAATTCAGAGAAACCGGGTAAAGAACGAGCGGTTTGGGCAATTACTGCTGCTAACACTTCACCTGTTATGGGTTCGCCACCATGTAAAACGTGATGAAAAACTCGTTCTCGGCAAGCGATTTTGCCCAAAAGATAATTCGTCTGCCCTAGCTCTGTCCAGCCTGGCTCAATTTCAATGTTAAGGTCGTTCAGGAACTTTTGCGCCTTGCTGCTTGCCCGTAGTCTCTGGCGTTGCGCCTGTTTCAGCGCCCGTTCAATGTTTTGGGGATCAAGCACATTCTTACGTTGTGCAAATTTCCAGCGAGCTACAAACATTGACTGAGTGCTCAAGATGGGTTCCCAGTTCTCATTTAGAATGTAGCTACCAGCTTGCAGAGGCAATCGATGCCCTTTGTAAAGGGTCGGCGTTCCTGCAACTAATGCTCTGGCGTTGGGAAAGATCTCAAGTTGTCCAGCGTGGGCTATATAACCCGCTTTTTCTAGCTGGGCTTGGGCAGCCAAGGCGATCGCCCATGAAGGTTGAGTGTCTTCAAATGGGAAATAGAGGTGAATACCGTTGCGGTAGCTCGAGCGAACAGGGACGTAGGATACCAATCCAATTGGCTCTAGCGCTGCCGTAATACCTGCTATTGCGAACGAATCATGCTCTGGGTGATACCAACTTGTAGGATCGACGTCAATTAGAAGATAGCTCGTTTGCGAACCAAACCTAACACCATACAGGTAATCGCCTTGCTGAATCTGACGATCGCTTATGGCATACCTACTCTCGGTATTCCAGTCAGGTCTCTCCTCTGGATTGGGATGCTTGGCGTAGAGAAAGTCCCACCGATGAGGAAAAAGGTTAAGAAATTCATCGTTCCATACCTTCGTACACCCAAAGGGTCTGGCCTTGTCGTTCAGAGATGTAATCACGCTGCACCTCCTTCTAGTCTTGGCAAACACAGACTGGTGAAGGAAAAGACATCAATCAGCGTGCAGAAGTCTACCTGCTGGCCGTAGCGGCAGCAAACTACTTGCATATCGGCTCCTTTAGTAAGAGCCAATCAACCAATTTTCATCTGCGTTGTTTAAGGCACTGGTCTATTTACACGAAAATGACATATAAATAGATAGACAGCTTAAACAATGCCGACCCAGATCGGCTAATTGGCTGCTATTGACATTTCGCAAGAAGATTGAATGTTCCAGGGACAGTGGGCTCTAATCACGTGATCCTGGGACTTTCTTTCTTTTCGCGATGTTTTATAATAGATCGCTATAACTCGAAAAGATCAAGTCACTGTAAAAAATTAGAAAATGCCTCCAAGGCGATATCTACAGCCAGAAGATTTCTCGCTTCTAGGCAAAGTTGTGCTCCAATACGCTGAAGAGCGCAACATTAGTATGAATGAGGTAGCTAGACGGGCTGGTATCAGCCAACCTGGTCTTAGAGCAGCCTGTCTTCGAGGAGCTAGCCCAACAGATGTGACTTTACAAAAATTGAGTAAAGCAATTGAAAGACCTATCGCTGAGTTATATGACCTAGTTTATAAGGCTAGGATTGAGGAACTGCATCACAATATGCCTGAGGCTGAGCTACCGGATAACTTTAGCATCCTAGCTAGACAACTATTTGAAGCCGCTAAGGAGCTAGGACTTGCAGAGCCAGAGAAAAGTCCTAGCAAAGAAAATTTTAAGGAAGCACTTCGAGCCCTTGGTTTTTCGCCTAGGTCGGTAGCTTAGCGTTTGAATAAACGTAAAAGTTCTATAAAAAATGCTGTTGCTCTCAAGGGCCCTGACAGGATGCGTGCAGAAACCTGCTCAACAAAGCTTAGTAGTAGCGACGCTACTACTAAGCTTTGTTGAGCAGTTCGAACTTACGCGATAGTGAGCCATTTCTGCTGCAAGAAACTAAGCTAAATGCAGGTTGCTTATGAAATAAACTTCATAAGCAACCTGCATTTAGCAATAGGCAAGAATGGTTGTTAAGCCTAAAAGGCCGAAAGGTAGCGTAGCTGCAACGAAGTGCCATGCGAGCGCTGAAATACTTACGAGTTAAGTATTTCAGCAAAAAAAGTTTAAAACCTGAAACTTGCCCGTAAATGATGGTCGAACCGCCTACAGAATAGGCTTTTCAAGCCTTCTTTGTCTAAAAACTTGCCCATAAATGGGCATTTCTTGGGATGTTTTAGTCAATTTACGGAAATTTTTCTAAAACCTTTACTAGAACTGTGTTGTGGCGACCAGATGGCACTTGGTTGCAGCTACGCTACCCTGGGGCCTTATAGAACAAGGATTCTGGATGAAACCGTAACTTTCTGTTCAAATGCGTCCGCTGGTCCTATCTGCTGAGAGCGCGATCGCTGAACGAAGCTGAGTTCAGGGCAAAAACCTAATTGGCTGCTAGGTAAATAATCCGGGTGGAAGCTTGTCCTTTGACTAAACAGGTAAGTGTTTTTACTATGCTAAAATTCTGTTCTTAGCTTTTGGATCATTAATTACACAGAAATCCCTTTTATTAATTTGTGCCTATAATTGATATAGAAATTTTCGGCACAGCTATCAACTGCCGTTAATAAAATATTGAGTAACCTTTCCCGGGGCTCGTTGACTTCAATCGTCAGCGAGCCCCTATTTTTTTGGAGAATTTTATGTCTGAATCAAAACGATCCCGTAAGAAGCCTTGTTCTGTTCGCGTAGTCAATCACAAGAGGAATGTACGCTCGCAGCGTGGAGTTCCAGAAACAAATTACGGAGAAATCAAGAGGATTTCGTCTTTTAGTATTACGCCTACGGCCTTAAATCTTCTAAAGAGTCTTAGCCAAGAATTGAATATTTCTACTAGTGAATTGTTGGAACGCTTTGCTCGTTTGGGAGTAGAGCTAAAGGAGCATTTGAGGCAAGAAGCTTTGCTGGATAAGGCTGATATGGAGACGCCTAAGCCGTTATGTAAGCCCTAATCCTATACTTCTATCCTTATTTCTCGTAAATAATCCTTCTTACCCAAACCCTTAATAAACCCAAAGACTCAAACCTGAGGAGCTATTTATGACTGTCTATATGTCAAAACGATCTCATTTATTTATTAATTACTTATTTTTTGTTTCTTGTGAAACGTTTACTAGGCATATATTTAAAGGTTTTCTATTAGACAAACAACAGGAATATATCAAAAATAGAATGCTATTTTTCTATTTGCTTTTATCAATAAATATCTGTTTAATACTATTAGTTCCTAGTGCTAATACTAGAGGTCCTCCAGGTCTTTAATAACCCCTAAACTCTAGCTCAAGTTATTTCTGTAACAACAAGGTGAAATTTATTACGATGGCAATTTCAAACATGCTCGATGCTTTTTTGGATCTCGAACAGGTTGCTAAAAGTGTTGATGGTAAGCGGGCTGTTCGACCAAAAATTAATGAACTCAGAACTCTGCGTCGGCGTTTTCTGGCATCACAATACAACGGTTCACCCATCACAGGCGATCGCAAAATGACCGAGGAGAAAGGGCAGGAAGCGGACGAATGCTTAAGGCAGCAACCTGTCGGGCGGTTTGTCAATGTGCAAGAGGATCTACAGGCTGGCTTTGACTTGATGAACGCCTCGCAATCCAGTCGTAATACTTATGGCGCTCGACTGGATTGGGTCATTACTTTGGCCAAGGAGCGGCCTTGGTGGCCCATATCTCAAACGATTGACCTGCGCAATCAGTGTCGTCCACCACGCCGCTTAAGCGGACGACGCCAAAATTCCGACCTGCCTTTAACGGTTCGCAATGGCCACTATCAAAAGTATCGGTTAACTGAGGAAGAAACCCCGCCTGCTCTGCAAGCCCAACTGGAGGATTTGTACTGCTTCCTGGTGGCCCCGGTTTATCCCAAGCGGGTTTGCGATCCGGTTAGAGCATCCACCGCCGATACTTACCTCAAAGACATTCGCTTAGAACTGGGCTACTGGCATCATCTTCGGGGAGTGCCTCTCAATGAGCTGAGTTTGGAACTTCTAGTTCCTGTGGTGACTGAGGAGCAGCTAGAGGCGCTGTCTCGTCGAGAACAGCAACGTCTCTGGGATGAAAAGCATCTGTATGTGGAGGAATGGACGGAAGCGTATTTCGAAAAGATTTATCAGCTTAATAACACGTTGAGTCCAAGAAGCAAGAATGGTAAGCTCATCGCCCTCCAGCGGCTAGGACACTACCTCTATCGCGATCAGGTCAGACGTAAGCACGACTACGATGCCATTCCCATCTTCAACACGATCCAGGCAAAGATTGGTCAAGCGGTAAAAGTGATTAAGAAGTGGCAGAAGACCCGCACTTATGTATCCAACCAGGCTCGGAAGTGGCCTAACCCAGTGGAAGGTGAGTCTGCTCTGACAACTGTACGTCGTTTAATCGTAGAGCCATTGCGCTTGGAGACGCGGCCTCGTCGTCGCAATGGGGCATTTCGGGAGGGGGATGTCATTGCTAAGTCAACCCAGCACTATCTGAAATGGGCTTTTGTGTCAGATTGGCCAGCACGACGTCAATATCCCTACCGCACGAGTCTCATTGCCCTGAGTTGCCCAGTCCAGCGGCCAGACGATGTGCCAGCGGATGGCTGCTATTTCCCATTACCGCCGCCTGCTGTGCGCAATAAGCATCACGATGGGACGATCGCAGATAACTACCTCTACAAAACCTACGTCTATAGAGGTAAGTCTTACCCGGAGGGCATATGGGTTTTGGAACTCTGCTCTTACAAGACGGATGAAACCTATGGGGTCTACTCAATGGTGATTCCAAATCGGCAGTTTGCAGATGGAACTAATTTCTACGAATACCTGGAGCACTATTTATGTGGCTGGTGGATGCCAGGGCAGTTCTATGATCGTTACCCCTACACTTGGTGGGATGCCAAGCTTCAGGGGCGACGTGGCCACTGGATCACGAAGGGATGGATGGAGTTTGAGCCTAAGGATATGACGGTCTGTGAGGAGCCTCGAGGCCCTTTATGGCGGTCGAGCTACTTGTTTCCGCTACCAGAAACCGGAAGGCAGGGCAGTGGATGTTCTTTTGGTGGCTCTTTTGACCGCACGTCTTATCAACTGATTGGTAAACGCATCACGCCCCACATGATGCGATACTTCTGGGCAACCTGGGCCTTTCAGGTTGGCTTAAGTGATCGGGAATTAGAGTCTTTAGCTTATGCGATGGGGCACAGTGTTAAGACCCTACGAGGTATGTACGAGCGGTGTTCTCCGGAGGAAAAACTACGTCCTATTTTTGAGGTGATCGATCGGCTGCTGTTCAATGAGCTAGAGGAGCCACCCACCAGCGAGGAAGCCACCGAGCAGGTTCCGATTCGTTTAGTTGCAGAGTTGCGCAGGCTGAGTCCGGAGGAGCGCCAGCAAGTCCTACGAATGGTTGAGGAAGCATAACCTCAAGGGCGATCGCTTCAATGCCTTCAGTCTTGAAGCGATCGCTATTCTTAAGCCCCGTTGAAACTCCGCATTGCAAGGGAACAATAACTCGAAGCCCAGAGGAATGTAGGAGAACGACGCTTGGATTTTGTCGTGATTGACACAGAGGGAAACCCTGAACTGAGTGAGATTGCCATTCTTGATAGCCAAGGGCAACTCATTTATGAGGCTTTTTCGGCTGAGCATCCCACCAACTGCAATCTTCAACGTGGCCTGAAACCTCTCAAAACCATTGTTCAAGACATCACTGACCTAACTCAGTCCAAGCAGGTGGTCTGCCATTATGCCAATCACGACTTGAACGTGCTGAAGTTTAGCTTCGGCAAGGCCAAAGTTCCTTGGACAGGTTTTTCGGTTGCCTGTACTTGGGAGTTGGCCAAGCAGTATTTGCCGAATCTAGAGAGTTACTCATTAGAGCACTTAAGCAAGTGTCTGCATCTCAAAGTCAGTGACCAGCGCTTTAACTCAGCTCAAGCTCATACAGCCCGCTATGATGCTGAGTTTACCTATCAGCTTTACCTCAAAATCCTTGAAGCCCAACACAGTAGAGTGATGCAAACTCAGCTCCAACACACAGCCAATCCCTTTAGCAGCAGCCGAGTTGATACTCCTTTTCAGGATCACATTGACTTTCAGGCGGTTTATCAAGCTGAGTTTGAGCTGCTCAAATCCGTCTTGGGTGATATCAAGGCCGATCCCAATCAACAAAGCAAAGGCGCAGTCGTCATTGGGTCCGCTGGGTCGGGTAAAACCCACCTGATCATGCGGATGGCCAAAGAACTGCTCCGCACTAATCGCCTGCTGTTTATCCGCCAGCCCAACAATGCCACGGCAGTTCTTCACCACACCTACTCACGTATCTTGGAGTCTTTTGCAGAAAAAGTAGTCGGTAGCGATCGGACCCAACTGGAACTACTTCTAGCCAACAGCTTTGTGAAAATCCTCAGCTCGCTCGAAAAAGTTACTAGCACTCAGAAAGGGCAGGAAATTCTGGCAGCTTTCCAGAATAACAGCTTGAGCCTCTACAGTCGCCTAGGTAACGAAGAAACTCAACGCCATCGAGAGAGCTGGCAATACATTGAACGGCACATCAGCGAATGGTGGAGCCGTCACTACACAGCAGCGGGTTACTCAGCTACCATCCTCAAAGGCATCATCAAGTTTTGCAGCTACAGCAACCCCCACAAAAAAGATTTAGTGCGGCGATGGTTAGCCGCCTCGGAACTAGAGGCGGAAGAAGCGGAAAGTATTGGCTTGGACAACTGGCAAGATGACATGAGCCGGGAAGAATTTGCCCTAGAAGCCATCACTGTCTTTGGGCGATTATCGACCCTCGACGAACCGCTGATTATTGTGTTTGATCAGCTAGAGAGCTTAGGGCTGGCGCACAACGCTCCCATCTTGGAAAGTTTTGGGGCGGCAGTCAAAGAGATCCTGACCCATGTGCCCAATAGTCTCATCATCCTGAACTTGTTTCCAGAGCGCTGGGAGCAATTCAAAGTCTTCTTTGATGGCTCGGTCGTGGATCGAGTGTCTGAGTACATCGTCAAGCTAGAGCGTCCCAGTCCTGACAGGTTGGCAGACCTCCTCAGCCTAAAAACAAAGTCAGTGGGGATTGAGTTGAATACCCTCTTCACTCCTACAGAACTCTCTAGCATTCTGAGCCAAGACTCAATTCGTGCAGTTCTGAATCGGGCGGCTGCTTACTTTCGCTACAAAATCAACAACATTCCTTTACCAGTAGACTACGAATCCCCAGTTCAAAAACTCTCAGTCGAATCCAGGCTCAAGCAACTTGAGCAAGTCATGTCTCAAATTGTTAGCCTCGTTCAGCCCTATCTGAGTAGCGTATCCGCTGGAGAGGGCGCTCCTGTCACTGATGTTACTGAATATATAGATGCCACTTCACCAGGTCCGTCAAAACCCATCAACTCAAATGGTGGGACTGCTCGAGACGACTCGATCGTTCCTCCAGGCGGACAGCCATCTACAGAAGAAGTTGTTTCTGAGTATCTGAGACACAAGCAACAAGAACTAACGAAGGACTACACTAAACCGACGATCATTAATGACGCCAATGAGATTGGCAAACTAGCCGCGATCGCAGAAGCGTTTAAGTTGTGTCAAGACTTAGAGTTCTACCCTTTGCGGTTAGGGAAAAGCAAGCTCCCAGAGCACTTTTGCATTAAAACTGCTCAACAAGAATTTGTTATTGGCTTCCTGAATGCAGGTGGTAGTGCCTTCACAGCTAGAATCAAGAACTTTAATCAGTTAGTGGTTAGTCATCCCAAAACCAAATTCAGTTTGCTCCGCGACAGTCGTGAATCTACGATTAAGGGTGCTGTAGGGCTAACAGAGATTGAAAAACTGAACCATAGCCCGAATGGTCAGTTTCTAACGATGGAAAAGGAAGACCGAGTTAGCTTTGAACTGATTTACAACTTAGTGATTGACATTCAAGAAAAAGACTTAGAAGTTGATCTAGCAATGGCTATACATGTACTGACTCACCAAATGAGTAATTATTGGCTCATTGCGGCCCTTAGTAGTCAATGACTTTGTTAACGAGTTCAGAAATATGATTTATACAATCTCTATCTCCTATTAAGCTTTTAGCTTAAGTGCCATTTTTTTACTTCAATCAATTCCACTTGATTTCTCGCCCAAATATTTAAGCCAAACTTACAGTTTCGAAGTTTTCTGAAAATAGTCTATTGAACTTCTTGACAAGATGAGCATGGAAAGTTTTATAGCCTTCCTGAAAATCATCTAAGCTTGTGTTTGTGGTAACGCAAAACTGGATCAGATAAGAAGCATGCTCGACATGAGCAGGTTCAATTTCATCAGCATGGGACCTGAAGAATTCGAGATCTAACATTCTATCCGTTCGGAGACAAAAATTTTTGAATCCTTCATAGTAGACAGGAAACCAGACATTTGCAAATACTTCATCTGCATAAAGAGAACCTAAAGCGCGGCCTCGGTTGGGTGACCCGATGAGACCAAGAAGAGCCCGTTCAAAGAATTCTTGAGCGCTGTGTCCCCAATTATATAGCTCCTCTTTATTCATTGAGAGCGATGTTGCGAGAGAATAGAGCATGGCTATATGTGTTTTGCCGTGCTGCTTAAGTCCTACAGAATCCAGATCAGAACCTAACTCTGTACTCATATGAGGATCTAGAAAGCTACTAATGAAGTCTGGATCTCCTAAGAAATTTCCTCTCATTTCTGTAAGCGCAGATAGGAACTTGACATTATAGCCAAGTTGTAATGCAACAAGATGTTTGGCAGTATCTTCTGAAAAATCCCCAGTTTGCAACTTAGAGAGAAAATTGGTTTGTAGAAGTTGCTTACTTAAAGCTTCTTGGTTTTTATCCAAAGCATTGATCAACGAGATAGTCATTTTATTGAATTTCCTTGTTCTTCTATCAAAAACTTAATTCTTTTATCATTGGGATTCCTGAAGTACAGTAAAAAGTTAATGTGAATACTCAATAGAGATTTATTCAAAGTAAGAATGTAAAAGCCTTTTACTGTAGTTGTGAAATCATCCGATCTAGCTTCTTTATAACATTAAATTTATCTTTGTCCTCATCTACAATTTGATTCCAGAACTTTTCGAGCATATCTTGTAACGCCTGAACTACCAAAGGGTTTTGAGCTAAAAGCCAATTTGTTAAACTGCGTTGGGCGACGCCTTTTTTAGCTCTTTTTCTTTCTCCTGCTTCTTCAGGAACTTCAACAAATGCACGGATGCCTGCTTTAACTTCAAAATAAAGAGGTTTAATATTTTGAATCCATTCAACGATTTCATTATCAACCAATTTTTCTAAAGATTTGTCTAAAATTGCTACTTCATAATTGGACTCATCCCAAATCAGTTCCCGCATAGAAGTAAACCTCTCTGCTAAGGCTTTTGAGTCGATTTCTAAAAGAGAAGGCTCGGGTCTTCCACTAAGAATAATTTCATTTAGATCTGATTCGAGATAAATCTCACGACGGCGATCTTGCTTTAAAGATTGTCTAAGATCAAGGAAGTATCGTTGTCTTCTGAGCTTAATTTCTCTCGATAATTCCTCTTTATCAAGAGCACGCCTTCGATGCATTTCAAGATCTTGTTTAACTAACTTCTTGTAAAGCTCGCCACTGTACTGCTCCCATGGTCGGGTAAAGTCAGAAAATCGTCTCAAAAAGATTGTAGAATCCCCTCTTCTATAAGAATCAGAATTTGACAGCATAGCAATCAAATCTGGTTGAGCAGGATCATCATATCTACTAAATATTTCAACCGTTTCTACTCTCTTGCGTAGTTCCAAATGCTGATTTAAAAATTTAATCCAGTCACCATCCTCATTCTTTTCTGCTTCTAAATAAACAGCTACATTTACAGAACTTAGTTGATTACTGGATTCCAGAATTCCAATCCCACCTTCAGAAGCCAATTCTTTGCTTGTCTCAAGTGCGAGAAGTGCTTCTTTATCTTCTATGACAAATACTTCATCAGCAACCGATAACGTTCCATCCTGGATAAAAGCATAAGCAGTAAATTTTCCTTTATATCCCCAAAACTGCAAAATGCTAGCGATTATCTCGCATGTTCTATCTAAGTTTCGATCTAGACGGACAAGATAATCAATATTCCAACCATTCTTTAACGCTAACTTAACGGCTTTCCGCCAGTCATTCTTCTCTTTCTCGGTTCTAAAAACACTTGCTGATTGAAATGTTAGAAATACTTTTTTAGAGCGATCTGCTTCAGTGACGTGTAACCTCTCCATCATGGCAAGCATAGCTTTGGTAATATCTTGCTTTGTCGAGAGTACCGATTTGTTCTGGTAGTCAAGAGGTGCTGATTTGTCTTGGGAATTTTGAACTTCCTCAGACTTTAGTCCTACATCCAATCCCCCTAAGACATTCACCACTTTTTTGGTTGCTGCGACTAAATCTGGTTCCTGCCCCCTCTTTCTTGCTTTTCTCCGTTCATCTTTAATTTTCTCCCTGCGTACAGAAGCTTCTTGCTGATATTTCTCTAAAAGCTGTACTGGCACTTCGAGAGCTTCTGCTAATTGTTTTAAGTACTTTGATGCCGGAACTCCCTCTCCACGTGCCCACCTTCGAAGGAATCCTGAATCAAGATCTGCCTCATTAGCAATCTGTTCAAGGGACATTCGTTTTTCGGAGTCTGCTTGCCCATGTTCACGCAAAAGAATTGCGATGGGATTATTTGGGTCCTGTATCACGGTTTAAATCTGCCTAAGGGAATAGCGTCAGTCAGTTGTCCGTTGTATTAGTATTTTACAAGTAGTCCGATTTAGAAATTGTCTTTTTGTCCGACTACGTCTACCATAGCAACAACCCTAGAAAATAGCCAACTAGGGAATTTAGCTAGTTGACTTCTTTTAAGCTGGAGCGCTTGATTGAACAGTCGAATTATCTCTGGTGTGGCGAGTGCAAGTTTAACGGTTAGGCCGAATAAAAGGTCAAAGCCCCCTATCCAATAATGCCTTAACCGCTGAGTTTTAGGGAAATTGAGAGTCTCTCAAAACCTTGCTCAACGCAATCATTGGCCTGAGTACACACATAGTGTACGTAGCCATGCTTCTAGTTATTGCTCGATCTAAAATCACCTGCCCCCGGAGACTAAGTATGGCAAACCACAGCGATAGTGACACTTTGGATAACTTCGTGACTGAACTTTTAGCGCGTCTGAGTTCTAGTCTAGATGAGGCTAGCGGGGGTACTGGCTTTGCAGAGATAGGTGTCTCGATTGAGATCGCGAAGCGGACGAAAAGTGAACGGCTATTTAGACTAATTCTGAGAGGATGCCCGTCTAGAAAATTTATCGTTACTTCGTCCCAATTCGATCGCTGGGCAAAAAAATATAGTGATCAAAAGAATTTAGTCTCATGATGAGTCACGGCTAAATTGCCGGACTCTAAAGAAAAATTGGCGAGTTTTCCAGCTTAAGGTCTGCGATTGCCATAGCTGATTAGAAGTGTTGTTCACAGCAACATTTCTGATCAGCTTTTTATTTCAGAAAAACCTTTCAGTCAACCCCTTTGTAATATACCCACCAGAATTGTATGAGCTTGTTTTTTATCCCTCCCCAACCTACCTGTAAATTAGCTTACCGAGTCTCAGGACGAATTGAGGCTGTTGCGAATGGAGGTTTTCGGGTCCTGTGTTTTGGCACCTCATGGCGCTTCAAAGTCCTAGTCTGTCCTGGCCGAGTGGTTCAGCTTTACCCAGGGCAGGTGGTCACTGTTGTGGGTTTGGATGATGCCACAACCCTGTTAGTTGAGTGTAGCTAGGCGACGTATTAATTCCTTTTGATCCTAAAAATCTTTACAGCAATAGGAGATCTCAATGCCTAGCAATCATGTTTTCATGTGGCTCAGAAGTTTACTGCTTAAGGCTCGATTCAGAGGAACTCAGGCGGGTCAGACTGAAAATCAGTTAACTCGAAGCAAACCGATTTTTCTCACCTCCAACCTTCCAACGCTTTGTCTCGACCAGTCTCCTGATAGTATGGCGAGCGCGACAACTGCCCTGCAAGAGCTTCTCAATCAAAATGGTTACCCATGTCCAATCACAGGAAAGTTTGATAAATGTACAGAAGAGGCCTTAAAAGATTTCCAAAAAGGGCGTGAGATCCCAGCGGATGGTGTCGCAGGGGTTATTAGCTGGACGGCCCTCCGTTACCCCAATCTGTATTTTGGTGTCCAGCACGAGTCAACTAGAGCAAAACAATCGGTTATAGAGCTTCAAGAGCGCCTGCGAGAAGAAGGCTTCCGTACTACAGGCGATCGGCTTGGTGACTATGGGAAAAATACGGAAGCAGCAGTTCGACAATTTCAACGGACATTCGGGCTGGAACAAGATGGTGCCGCCGATGCGATGACCATGGCGTTATTACTGGGCCTTGTGCAAAGAGGGAAAGGCAAGCCCCCCATCCAATCAGCTATTTACATCTCTCGATCGGAAATTGTTTCCCACGCACAGGAACTTACAAGGTTACTTGCCGTTGTTATAGGGATGCATTTTCAAACCGAGCAGGCCTCAACGAATGCAAATTTTCCTGGGTTATCTTCTTGGGTTACTGCATTTGGAATTGCCTGGCTTGTGCCCTGGCTGACTAAGCGGCTCATGCCACGCCAACGTATCCAGACAAAATCCTTTCTAGTTTCCTATGGTCCTTACGTACTTTTGGGCAAATTTTCGGGTCAAGTTTTAAGCCATGCGGGCCAGTTGTTAGCTCCTCTAAATTTGTCAAATTGAACTTGAAGGTCGCTCTCAGACTGTAGACCTCTCTTCTACAAGATGTGAAGAAAACGCTTATTCAGGTTCCCAACACAGTTCAAAGCCAAACAAGACAAATGTTTGGAATGGTCGTTTTTCGCTCTAATTAATCAACAAAAAAGGTAATTATGACTAGCACTGATTTTGGAAGCTCTCCATCCAATTCTTCTACTCAACGTTTTACAGCGATGGGGGTGCAAACCTATGACCGAAACGTTATTCGGGCAGCTCCCGACCTGAATTCTGGTGAAAATCACCCCAGTATAATTGAAGTTCAGAACTATCTTAGACATTACGGCTACTTGACGCAGGATGCTGCACTTTCCTCCGGACAGCTTGACGATGCAACAGTTCACGCACTCACGACTTTTCAACAGCGATTCAATATCAACCCATCAGGCAATTTAGATGCTACCACACGGGCGGCAATGACAGCGTCACGATGTGGAGTTCCTGACATCGTAAGTCCGCTTGCCTTTAGAACGGCCGGGGCCTGGAACCGCCGGAACTTGACTTATGCGTTTGGCCCTCTCTCTGTTCAACTTAGTAATGATGTGGTCCAGAACGCCGTGCGTCGCGCCTTCAACACTTGGGCGGCAACAGGTACCGAGCTAACGTTTACAGAGGTGGCTCAGAGCCAGAATCCTGATATCTTGATTGAATGGCGTCAGGCAGAAGATCCAGACCATTCAATGGTGGGTGGTATCCTCGCTCATGCAGACTTTCCTCCAGGCTTCTCACGAATTGTGAGCAATCCTCCGCTACCGCTTCATTTTGATGACCAGGAACACACTTGGGTGGATGGAGCAGTTTCCAACGGATTTGACATTGAAACACTGGCTCTGCATGAAATTGGTCACTGTCTTGGTATGCACCACACAGATGTCGTGGGCAGTGTAATGTTTGCCACAATTAAATCTAATTCCACGTTACGCACACTCCAGCCTGACGATCTTGAAGGCATTCGCAATCTTTATCCAACTACTCCTACCTATGATCGCTACATCGGCGTTTGGGAGCAATCGGGGGGTGCAACATGGGTAGCACGACACGGGCTCACTAGCGCTCAGTATCAAGCTGTGTTTGAGGAGCTGGCGGCTAAAGGTTATCGTCCAACTATCCTTAGCGGCTACAGCATGAATGGGCAAGACTTTTACCTGGGTGTTTGGGAGCAGTCGGGGGGTGCAACATGGGTAGCACGACACGGGCTCACTAGCGCTCAGTATCAAGCTGTGTTTGAGGAGCTGGCGGCTAAAGGCTACCGTCCAACTATCCTTAGCGGCTACAGCATGAATGGACAAGACTTTTACCTGGGTGTTTGGGAGCAATCGGGGGGTGCAACATGGGTAGCACGACACGGGCTCACTAGCGCTCAGTATCA